>NZ_JBGCCD010000012.1:0-143281 GCF_041262405.1 Lysinibacillus sp. RC79 | reverse complement strand
AAACCAAATCCAGATCCAGAGAAACCGGTTGATCCAAACAAACCAAATCCAGATCCAGAGAAACCGGTTGATCCAAACAAACCAAATCCAGATCCGGAGAAACCAGTTGATCCAGAAAATCCAGGTAACCCAACAACAGATTCGAAAAATCCAACAAATCCTGGAAAACCTGAAACATCTAAACCATCTGTACAAGAAGTCATTGACCAAGGGAAAGACTTAAAGCCATACAATCCTTCTATAGCAAATAAAGACACTTTAGATGCATATAAGGATTTCCTCGATAAATACAACAAGTTATCTAAAGAGGAACAGGAAGAAGTAGCAAAATCTCTTGATATTGACAAAATCAAAGCAGATGCTAAAGAAATGGAAGCGCAGTTAAAGGCGCAAGGCCAACTGCCACAAACAAATGGAGCAAACCAAACGGCTCTTACACTAATTGGTGTAGCTCTTGTTCTAGGTGCATTATTCTTATTGCGTCGTCGCAATACAGAAGTGAAATAATTTTCAATAAGAAAACCCCAAGATTATAAAATCTTGGGGCTTTTCTTATACTAAAAAGTCTCTGATAGTTTTGCTGGTGCTTGGTCGAATGGATATTGCTCGACAAAATCTGCTTGAACGGCAAGTCGTTTCGTACCTTTATCAGCGCATGTCACGAGGGTTAAGATAGTTTTGTCAGGGATGTCATCAATAACATAAACATCCGTTGCAGCGATGATTTCCTTAGTCGTTATTTTGTACTCATAAATATTCGTTAAATCCGTTAAATAAATCGTATCGCCTATGCTCGCTTTGTATAAGGGGCCAAATAAAATATCTTTTTCCTCAAAGTAATGACCTGCTAATGCGTAGTTTCCTTGTCCAAGTTTTTGATTAGGCTTCATAGTGCCTGCTCCAACGGCAAGAGAGGCATTCCCAACTCCTTTGACGATAGGAAGTTTCATACCAACACTAGGGACAGCGATACTACCAATGACAGGCATTTTATTTGCGGTTGTTTGGGCTTTTAAAACTTCTGCAATGGATAGAGATTGCACTGCTTCAAATTCAAAATTGGCATCTGCATTATTGTTTTTTTCAATATCCTCTGCACTGTAATCAGTTGTATTTAGTTGTTTACTCAAGTGAGCGATGATTGCATTTTGAATGGGGTTAATAAAAATAAGTAAGAGGCCAACGATGAGCATACAAATGAGTAGTGACAGTTTAAATTTATTCATTTTATAGATCACATCCTAGTATTGAAATTACGAGTTGCCGGCAGAAGGTCAAGTTCCATCACTAGAACTGGGAGAATCGCCGCTAAAAGGCCAAGTTCCGCCGCTAAAACCGAAAAATGCCGATAACAAGGCAATTACAGCATTCCAAACGTTGTAAAGCACTCGTAAAGCTACCATACGTTAAAAATGGGTAGAGCTTTATGTGCTCTACCCGTTCTAATCTTTATTTATCGCTGAAGCGCACGCCTGCAACACCGATATGGTTTTTAGGCATTTCTTCGATGAAAACTGTTACGTTTTCTGGTGGCGCGTCTACTGTACGAGAAACGGCTTCTGTTACTTCTTTTACTAGTGCACGTTTTTGTTCGTCTGTACGACCTTCAAGCATTTTCACTGTTACGTATGGCATAATATTGCCTCCTTTATTGAATAATGTTGTATAGTAAGTTTATAAGAAAGTATATAAACTTCTTACTTGTATGTAGGCATTTGCGCAATGCCAGTGTCGCTATCATTACGGCGCTAATGCGCTTAACTATGCTTTACTTTTATAATAGCAGAATGGAGGTAGTTAGAGTATGGCAAATGAAGAAAAACCAAAACAAAAAATGGGCTTTACTATTATCAAAAATGACCCAACAGATGGACATAAGGGATTTGGTATCGGTTCGCTTTCACTAGAAAACGTATCGCCAGTCATTATCGATATAGAAGAGGGGACGGCATCAGTTGAAATCGGTGCTATGCATGCTCGCAGTGATGTGGAGAGAGGTATTAAATTTACGACAGATCGCGCTGATTCAGAAGGTGGGAAACCGTATTGGCTGGTGTGGGTGACGATAGACCATAAAGCGGATGGACCTTACTATGCAGGTGTAACTGCGTGTGAAATGGTAGTCAATCGAGAAAAACGTCGTGGCTATAAAATTTTAGCTGATCATGTGAATAGAATGGATAAATCTATGAAGCGTCATATTATTGTAGAACATATGGATGCACCGTCTAAAAAAATGTTAGCTTCTTTCCTAGAAGAGCTCAATCCGGACTTGTGGGCACGTAGTGAGGAGCAATTGCGTCAAGATTTATTTGTTTAATAGACCTACAATGATTGAACAATCTGTGACATTTTGCGATCGCTTTCGATATAAGGTTGAAAGTGGGTTTGAAACAAAGTAAACTTGATAAAGAGCTTACATTTTAGTAAGCTAGGACACTTGGTTCTGCGAATGTGATGAGCGCTATGCGGCATTTGAACAACCCAAACCCAAGCCAAATGCCCCATGATGCTCATCTACTTCGCGAACCATAAATAAATAAGAAAAGCTTTCTGTTCCCACGGACACGTCTCCGGGGAAGAGAAAGCTTTTCTTTTTTGTATATGTCTGTTACTTTGTCGAGAGCCTTCGTTAATTGAAACGTTTGTACCTAATAAAGGTTCCGCATGATTCGTTAATTTTTGAAAATAGAGAATGGAAGCATGTTCCAGAAATTCCCCCATGTATTGGTATCGAGAATATCGAAGTTTGAACATTTTTCAGTTGGTACATCTTTCGCATCCATATAGACGAGACGTTGTTTAGGGCAGGCATCTGTCGCTAACTTACCTGATTCAATATCGATGACCACACCTTTAACGTCTTTAGGCTTTGCAAAATCTTCGTTCTTTGTACCTTTATTGACAGCCTCCATAAAGTCAATCCAAATTTGCTTTGTAGATGCAGTATCTTCTCTTTCCGTTAGATTTTTTCCTTGGTCATAGCCGTTCCACACGCCGGCAGTTAAGCTAGGTGTAAATCCAATTAGCCACTGATCGCTATTTGTAGAGCCAGATTTTGCTGCATACGTATGCGTCATGCGAGAGCGAATGCCAATCCCTGTAGCTGGAGAATAATCGCTAAAGACTGGATCGAAAATACCTGTCATCATTTCTGTTAAGATATACGTATTTTCTTTTGAGAGAACTGTCTCATCTTCATTACTAACTTCTTTATTTTCGTAGATGATATCGCCATTAGCATTTTTAATAGAAATAATAGTAGTAGGAGTAGTTTTTTTACCCTGCGATGCTAAAATATTATAAGCATTCGTCATTTCATATAATGTTGTTTCGGTCGTTCCAAGCGCGATGGATAAATTGTCCTTAGTACCGATAGTCACGTTGAAGCGATTTGCCATATTGTGAAATGCTTTAAATCCAATCTCCTCTAAAGTTTTAACAGCGTAAATATTATCAGAAATAGCGATAGCTTGTGCCATTGACATATCATGCTTTGCAAATTGACCGTTAACATTTTTTGGTGAATATGTTGCACGTCCATGATCATAAGTGAAAGTCGTCTCACCTACATTTAAATATGTTAAAGGTGTATAACCATTCTCTAAAGCTGCCGCATATAAAATAGGTTTAATGGTTGAGCCTGGCTGACGTTTTGCCTGTGTAACTCTGTTAAATGAACTTGTAGCATAATCACGACCTCCAACTAATGCTGTAACGGCACCTGTTTTGGATTTCATACTAACAAAAGCAGTTTGGAGATCATCATTAGGCATATGTTTGGCTACAGCTCCTTCTGCTGCCTTTTGGTGTTCTAGATTAAGAGTTGTCTGGATAGTCCAGCCACCTTCACTAATATCGAGATTTTTTGATTTCAAAATTTCACTAGACTCTTGCCATGCTACGTCTAGGAAAAATGGTGCAACAGATTTTGTGGCTACCCAGCTATCACTCTTTAAGACAAGCTTTTCACTTTCTGCACGTGTTTTTTCATCTTGCGTAATAGCACCTTGATCGGTCATCAGTTTTAAAATAACGTGTTGGCGATTAGTTGCCTTATCTAAATTGACAATAGGGGAGTAAATACTTGGCCCTTTTGGAACCCCAGTTAACATTGCTGCTTCCGCAAGTGTTAAATCTTTTGCAGATTTTCCGAAATAAAATCGACTTGCAGCTTCTACGCCGTACATACCATGGCCATAGTAAACAGTATTTAAGTAGCCTTCCAGTATTTCATCCTTATTATAAAAAACTTCTAATCTATAAGCATACAGTGCTTCATTTAATTTTCGTGTCCACGATTTTTCATGTGAAAGATATAGATTTCGAGCATATTGTTGTGTAATTGTACTTGCTCCTTGCACCTTACCTCCAGCCTTAAGATCCACTAATAATGCACCAGCGATACGAGAAAAATCCAAACCGCCATGCTTATAAAAATCTTTATCCTCAACAGCTACTACTGCTTGCTTTAAATAGGGGGACATCTCATCGAGACTAACCCAATAACGTCGTTCATTCGTAAAGTGATCCCCAATTTGGTTCTCATTTTCATCTAAGAAAATAGAGGCTTTAGGTACGGTTAAAGGAGGGGCACCAGCCACTTGAACATAGACGCGTAAAGCTATAAATGCTACTACAATTGCAGATGTAAAGGCGATAAAAAGGGTAAGTGCTTTACGTGTACGCTTCGTACGTTTTTGTTTACGTTGATAGCTTTTTCTCTTCATCCGACTTCACCTCGTTTTCTCACACTTGCGTATAGTATGTGTCTGAACATTCATATTTAATCGAAATTATTGGTAAAAACTATTGCACTTTATTCAAAAACATCTATACTTTTTTTGTACTGTTTGAAATGCTAGCGTTCGACAAAAGAATGCCACCTTGTAGATTTTAATCGAATTTTGCTAGATGTTCCAATAATGTATACGAGGATACAAGGATAGAGGTTTCATTACAATCCTGTAAGTCGTTAATAGAGTAATAATAAGAAGGTTCATCATTGAAAGTTTTGGATAATATTTTGCTAAAACGTATGCTATATGGATAAGTTGATTTCCGATCCGACTGGACGCCTCCAGGAAAGCGCCCAGTCGGATTGGAAATCAACCCTGAGTTATAGTGATGAGCTGATGAAAATGAATTTAATAGGATTAATTTCTAAAAGTGGAGGTCGAGTAATGAGATTTGATGAAGCTTATTCAGGAAATGTTTTTATAAAAAGTCATCCTACATATGAGGATGCTCAGGCAGTCATTTATGGTATGCCAATGGACTGGACAGTTAGTTATCGTCCGGGCTCACGTTTTGGTCCGCAGCGTATCCGTGAAGTATCTATTGGACTAGAAGAATATAGTCCATATTTAGACCGCGAGCTAGAAGAAGTGAAATATTTTGATGCGGGTGATATACCGTTACCATTCGGCAACGCTCAGCGCTCGCTAGATGAAATTGAAAAGTATATCGAGAAGCTTTTAGCAGATGACAAGATTCCTGTAGGTATGGGTGGCGAACATTTAGTATCGTGGCCTGTTATGAAAGCTGTATCAGCAAAATATGATGACCTAGCAATTATCCACTTCGATGCACATACAGACTTACGTGTAGAATATGAAGGGGAGCCACTTTCTCACTCAACGCCGATTCGCAAAATTGCTGAACATATCGGACCGAAAAATGTCTATTCATTTGGTATTCGTTCAGGTATGAAGGAAGAATTCGAATGGGCGAAGGAAAATGGCATGCACATTTCAAAATTTGAAGTGCTAGAACCATTAAAAGGAGTATTACCGTCTTTAGCGGGACGTAATGTTTACGTTACGATTGATATAGATGTACTTGACCCAGCGCATGCACCAGGTACAGGAACAGTAGATTGCGGAGGCATTACATCAAAAGAATTACTAGCGTCAATCCATGCGATTGCAGCAAGTAACGTCAATGTAGTTGGCTTTGACCTAGTTGAAGTAGCACCAATCTACGATTCATCAGAAATGACAGCGAATACAGCTTCAAAACTATTAAGAGAAATGATTTTGGGCTGGGTAAAATAAGGCCAGAAACACTAAATAATGCATTCTGCGACGAAAGTGAAATGCCAGTCGCAAATACAGCTTCTAAATTGCTAAGAGAAATGATTCTGGGTTGGGTAAAATAAGTAGGGTTTTCTAATATTGATATAAATCGGTTGGAGTGGGGTTAGCGATAAGCTAGCCCCATTTTACTTATCGCTATAAAAAAGAAGACGCCATCCAAAAGATAGCGCCTTGATATTTCGAAGAGTTCTATTAAGGGTTCGTAGACCAAAGTCCAGCATGTTTTAATACAACACGTGGATGAAGTTTTAGCTGTGCAACCATTAAATCTGCTAAATCTTCTGCTTGCATCACTTTTTCGGGATTGCCATCGGTTAAGTTAAGCTCAACCGCCATATCTGTAGCAACTGTACTTGGCGTTAAAGTTGTAACGCGAATATTTTTCTTACGCACTTCAAGCATTAATGATTCACTTAATCCGATAACTGCAGCTTTTGAAGCCGAGTATGCACTTGTAATCGGTGCACCTTTTTGACCAGCTGTTGATGAGATATTAATGATGTCGCCTGTATTGCGCTCTATCATCTCGGGTAATACAGCGCGTGTTGTGTAGTACACACCTTTTACGTTGACATCGATAATATTTGTCCATTCTTCAGGTGATAGGTCCATGAAGTTACCGAATTTTGAGATGCCGGCATTGTTTACTAAAATATCGATTGCGCCAAGCTCGCCACGAATAGATTCAACGGCTGTGGTAATAGAATCTAGATCCGCTACATTTGCCACTGCGATTGCTACCTTCACATCATACTGTTTAAGTTCCTCTGCTACTTGTTGTAAATTTTCAAGAGTACGTCCAACAAGACCTACGTGAATACCTTCTTGTGCAAAAGCTACTGCTGTTGCGCGTCCTATTCCACGCCCTGCTCCTGTAATTAACGCCACTTTTCCTGCGATTGTTTGCATGTTTTTCGCTCCTTTAGATAAGATGTTTTATTTAGACGAAAAAATAGATTAAGATTTATCTTTAAGACTATCCTCATTTTACTACGGTTTTCTACATTGTGAAGAGTGCACTTTTTGGTGCGGAGGTTACTAAAAGTTACTTATATGAAAAGGGAGTTAGCTCTATGTCAGATAAATTAAGAGAAGAGATAAAAGAGAGAATATTAAATAACGATTATCATTGCGAAAAAGAACTTACCTTATCAATTATTAGCGGGAAATGGAAAGTAGTTATTTTGTGGCATTTAGGTGTAGAAGGGACGCATCGTTTCAGTGAGCTTCAAAGACTTTTTCCAAAAATATCTCATAAGATATTAACAAACCAATTACGTGAACTGATGGAAGATGGGATTGTTCATCGAGAAGTGTTTCCAGAAGTCCCTCCGAAAGTCGAATATTCCATGACAGAACTAGGGATGACGTTATTACCTATCGTTGAGATGATGTATGATTGGGGCAAAAAAAGAATTGATCAAATTAAACAAGAAAGCAATAACGAGGTCATTTAGGATGATTAGAATGGCCGTGCTAAAACAGCAGATTGATGGGTACTTTATCACCTCTTTTATTTCTATATGCAAATAAGGCGGCTGAACTTACTGTAACCTTTAACGTCTTATTTGTAAAAGGGGTGAACTAATGGGGGTTTGGTATTTCTTAATCTTATTTGTGGGGTTGTTTTTGATATTTAAAGGACTTTTTATGAAAAAGCAATCTTTGTTAATTAAGAAGATTGGCATTGTATTTGTAGGATTATTATGTATTTCATTCTCAATATTTATGTTTTCACCAGGAAGTGCAGAAGTAATTTCGGATTTGTTAAATTTGGAATGAGGGAAATATAGGTAATATAATTTATTTTATAATGTGGGGCTAAAAGTGGGGAAGCGTAATGAGCTTACTTTTAGCCCTGCTTGTATTTGGCTAACATAATCATTACAGGATTCAATAGATATGGGGAGTTAACATGCTTTCTTGGGAAAAAAACTCATTTACAAAGTGATTTTTTTATTTTTTTGGAAACTTTTGGATTAGATTCACATATCTTATTGACATAGCCGGGAAAAAATTTTTACATTATAGGTAACGAATGTTACCTATAGAATGGAGGCAAATCTTTTTGGCACCAAAAGAGCGATTTACTGAGGGAATTTTATTGGATTGTGCTTTTGAAATGGTTAGGAAGAGTGGGATTGATAGTGTGAATGCAAGGGATTTAGCAAAAGAGTTAGGTTGTTCGACAAAGCCTATATTTCGATTATTCTCGAGTATGGACGATTTGAAGTATGCAATATATGAAAGGGCTAGCAATCTTTATAACGAAAGTATGGTTCAGGGCATACAAGAAAGTTCTATTTTGGAATGGGGTTAGCTTATATTAACTTTGCTCGCGAAGAAAAAAAGTTATTTGAGTTGTTATTCCTATCCAATAAATATAAGATCTCGAGCTTTTCGGATTTGGTAAATGACGTGGAAAACCAAGGAATTATAGCATTAATTTCTAAATTAACGGGATTAACTCAAACCTCTGCTAGATCTCTATTTATAGATATATGGTTAACTATGCATGGTATAGCGACAATGTGTGCGACGAATACTGGCGATTTAGATAGCTCGGAAATTGAGGGTATTTTAAAAGAAGTTTATGAAGGTGTTAAACAAAAATTGTTGAATGGAGAAAATAAATGAAAATGAAAAATTCACCTATTTTTTTATCGATACTATTAACTTTGCTTGCACTTGTTTTTCCTATGATAGCTGGTGTAATTGTAACTGTCAAAAATATAAGTAGCTTAAGCTCCATATTTTTGATTCAATTTATCGCCACTGCAGGTGGCGTTCTAGTTACTCTTTGGATCATGAAAAAAAGTAAATTCTCTTTCCAAGATTTCGGATTTAGAAAGTTTAAAGCAGAGGCATGGATAGCTGTTATCGTTGTTTCTGAGCTGGTTGCATTCTTAAATGGTATTACAGATAATGATGTTTTTTCTGCGCAATATGTACTTATTTTGTTTCTATTTGTTATTGCCGTTGGTTTTTATGAAGAGCTTATTTTCCGAGGCCTGATTTTCAAATATTTATCAGCAAAAGGGCTTAAAGTGGCTATTCTAGGCTCCTCAATTTTATTTGGTATTGGACATCTTGCAAATTTAGCTTCCGGTGCTGATTTATTAATGACATTACTACAAATAACTTATGCATTCCTCTTTGGGCTAGTTTGTGCAGAAATTGTAGCAAAGACAAAAAGTATTATTTTCCCGATTGTCTGGCACGCTACGCACGATTTTTTTGCATTCTTGACTGATAAAAGTGAGCCGGATGTCCTTGCGATTTCTATTTATGTCTTTCAGTGTATATTGTTAATAGGTCTAGCAATTTATTTCTGGAAAGCTTTATTTACTAAGAAAGATAAGGCGGGAGCGGTTATCATAAACAAAGGGAAGCCTAAAAGTTACGTTTAAACAAAAAGCATCTACTCAATCAATTTTGCCTCGGCATAATTGATAGGACTATTTATGCAAAAGCAATCTTTGTTAATGAAGAAAATTAGTATTGTGTTTGTAGGATTATTATGTATTTCATTCTCAATATTTATGTTTTCACCAGGAAGTGCAGAAATAATTTCGAATTTGTTAAATTTGGAATAATGGAATCCGCTAAGAGAACTGGTACTGGGCTAGGTAAAACAATTTGTTTTATAATGTGGGGCTAAAAGTGGGGAAGCGTAATGAGCTCACTTTTAGCCCCGCTTGCTTTTAAAACTAACATAATCATTCCAAGGATACCGTTGTTTATCACAATAGCTATTAGGGGAAAATAAGGCTCATTTACAAAGTGAGCTTTTTTTATTTCTTTGGAATTTTTTTGAAATCTTATTGACATTAATAGGAAAACACTGTTACATTATAGGTAACAAACGTTACCTATCGAAAGGAGGTAAAATTTTTTGGCACCAAAAGAGCGATTTACTGAGGGAATTTTATTGGATTGTGCTTTTGAAATGGTTAGGAAGAGTGGCATTGATAGTGTGAATGCAAGGGATTTAGCAAAAGAGTTAGGTTGTTCGACAAAGCCTATATTTCGATTATTCTCGAGTATGGACGATTTGAAGTATGCAATATATGAAAGGGCTGGCAATCTTTATAACGAAAGAATGTTTCAAGGTTTGCAAGAAAGTTCTTTTTTAGGAATGGGATTAGCTTATATTAACTTTGCTCGCGAGGAAAAAAAGTTATTTGAGCTGTTATTCCTATCCAATAAATATAAGATTTCAAGCTTTTCGGATTTAATAAATGACGTAGAAAACCAAGGAATTATAGCGCTAATTTCTAAATTAACGGGATTAACACAAGCCTCTGCAAAATCTTTATTTATAGATATATGGTTAACAACGCATGGTATAGCGACAATGTGTGCGACGAATACTTGCGATTTAGATAGCTCGGAAATTGAGAGTATTTTAAAAGATGTTTTTGAAGGTGTTAAACAAAAATTATTGAATGGAGAAAATCAATGAAAATGAAAAATTCGCCTATTCTTTTATCGATACTATTTACTTTGCTTGCACTTGTTTTTCCTACCATAGCTGGTGTAATTATAGCTGTCAAAAATATAAGTAGTTTAAGCTCTATAACTTTGATTCAATTTATTGCCACTGCAGTTGGTGTACTAGTTACTCTTTGGATCATGAAAAAAAGTAAATTCTCTTTCCAAGATTTCGGATTTAGAAAGTTTAAAGCAGAGGCATGGATGGCTGTTATCGTTATTTCTGAGTTGACTGCATTCTTTAGTGGTATTACAGATCGAGATGGTTTTTCTGCGCAATATGTACTTATTTTGTTTCTATTTGTTATTGCCGTTGGTCTTTTTGAAGAGTTTATTTTCCGTGGCCTAATTCTCAAATATTTATCAGCGAAAGGGCTTAAAGTGGCTATTATAGGCTCCTCAATTTTGTTTGGTATCGGACATCTTGCAAATATACTTTCCGGTGCTGATTTATTAATGACATTACTACAAATAACTTTTGCATTCCTCTTTGGGCTAGTTTGTGCAGAAATTGTTGCAAAGACAAAAAGTATTATTTTCCCAATTATCTGGCACGCTACGCACGATTTTATTGCTTTCATGACTGATTCAAGTGAGATAACTGTTCTTGCTACTTCTATTTATATCTTTCATTGTCTAGTGTTAATTGGTCTCGCAATTTATTTCTGGAGAGCTTTATTTCCTAAAAAGGCTGTTATGAATTTAAAAAATCCTGAGAGTTACGTTTAAACTCGACAAGCAAAAAAGCATCTACTCGTTAAATTTGAGTGGATGCTTTTTTTGTCTAGTCACCTTAATGAGCTTATTGTTGTAATCCAACATTACCTCCTGAAATAAGGAAGCACACTTTTTCGTTTTTACGAATAGGTAAAGCCCCTTGCAGGGCAGCGCCAATGCCGATAGAAGAGGAGGGTTCTGCGATGATTTTACCCTCTGAGAGTAAGGTTTTCATCCCGCGTTGAATCAATACTTCATCTACACCTACAACCTCATCGACAAGCTGTTGAACAATTGGAAAGTTCCGTTCCCCAGGCTGTAAAGTTAGTAGAGCATCAGCCAAAGATTTTTGTTCAGCTAACAGCAATCTTTCGCCAGCATCTAAGCTTTTGCTATAACGCGAAACAACAGCAGGCTCCACACCAATTATTTTGATATGAGGAGCTATGGATTTTACAGCAGTTGCAACGCCACTAATTAATCCACCACCACCAATAGGAACAACAATAGTATCGACATCAGGAAGCTGTGCTAATATTTCTAAACCTGCTGTTCCTTGTCCTGCCATAATATCGTAATCATCATAAGGATGTATGTTGCAAAAGCCATGATCACGACTGAGTTTTTCTGTTAGTACATGTCTTTCTGCCAGTTTACACTGTACAACTTCTGCACCTAATGCACGTATTCCATCAACCTTAACGGTAGGAGCTGAATCTGGTAGAACAATTGTTGCCTTACTATTTAATAGCTTGGCAGCATAGGCTACACCTTTGCCATGATTACCTGAGGATGCAGCGACTACTCCTTTTTGTAATTGTTCTAACGGCATGGAAAGCATTTTATTGAGAGCCCCTCGAAGCTTAAAGGAGTTTGTTTTTTGCATATTCTCGGCTTTTATATAGACGTGACATCCTAAAAATTGATCGAGCCCATTTAATCGAATAATAGGCGTTTCGTATATATAAGATGAAATTCTTCGTTTAGCAGCATGAATTTGTTCAAGTGTTAACATACAGCAGCCCCCATTTCATTAAAATGAATGAATATTCCAACTTCTTAATATAACTTTAGATTTACAGGAAGTTTGTGTCAATCATTAAATAATGAACTAATTACTGCCACATTGGATAGAATACTTACTTCTACCTTGAAAAAATATGAGGATTCATCCTATAATAAAAAGGTTATAGTAAAAACAATAAAAGGGAGCGTCCGTAATGGCGAACGAAGCAAGATCGCAGGTGAACATTAAGCTCATTTCTACGATTCACCCGATTAATGGGGAGTCTGAAAGTTATGAAATGTGGCTGACAGGGCAGCTACTTGAAAAAGCAGGAAGCATGTATTTGAAATATGAAGAGGTGCAGGAGGATAAAACCATCCGCACAACTATGAAGCTAGGCAATGAACAGGCATTAATTATGCGTGCTGGAGCAGTAAAAATGCGACTACCACTTAACATAATTGAACAACAAATAGGTCATTATGAAAGTGAATTCGGTTCAATGCCACTCGTCATCCACACGAAAAAAATGACGTTTACAAAACAGGCAGTAAGCGGAGATTTCCATGTACAGTACGATTTACTAATGGGTGGGCAATCCGTTGGCAATTATAAATTAGACATTACATTTACGGAGGTACAATGATGAACGCAGTAGAACAAGTACAACAAGCCATTAAAGTAGCGATTGCGCAGGCTGTTGAAAAAGCTGGCTTAGTCGATGCTGGCACAGAGTTAAATATTCACCTTGAAACACCGAAAGATAAGGCAAATGGAGACTATGCGACAAATATTGCTATGCAATTAACGAAATTAGCAAAAAAACCACCTCGTGCGATTGCAGAAGCCATTTTAGAAAATCTTGAAACAGCAGGTACAGATATTGAGAAAATCGATATTGCTGGTCCTGGCTTCATGAATATTACTGTGCGTAAAGATTTCCTAGCAGGTGTAGTAAAAGCAGTGCTTGAGCAAGGTGCTGACTATGGTCGTTCTAATGCTGGGGCGGGAGAAAAAGTTCAAGTTGAATTCGTATCTGCAAATCCAACAGGTGATCTTCATTTAGGTCACGCACGTGGAGCTTCTGTAGGGGATTCATTATGTAATGTGCTAGATATGGCAGGTTTCAATGTATCTCGTGAGTACTACATTAACGATGCAGGTAACCAAATTAATAACTTAGCTTATTCACTTGAAGCACGTTATAAGCAAGCTTTAGGGTTGGATGCTGAGATGCCAGAGGATGGTTACCACGGTCAAGATATTATTGAAATCGCTGGTAAACTAGCAGGAGAGCATAGCGATGCAATTTTATCAAAATCTGAAGAAGAACGTTTTGCATTCTTCCGTCAACATGGTTTAGCGTTAGAATTAGACAAGTTAAAAACAGACCTTGCAAACTTCCGTGTAAACTTTGATGTGTGGTATTCAGAAACTTCTCTGTATGAAAACGGCAAAATTGAAGTAGCGTTAGATAAACTGAAAGCCAATGGTCATGTATTTGAAGAAGACGGTGCTACTTGGTTCCGTTCGACAACATTTGGCGACGATAAAGACCGCGTGTTAATTAAAAATGATGGCTCTTTCACATATTTAACTCCAGATATCGCATACCATGAGGATAAAATTGTACGTGGCTTCGATAAATTAATTAATATTTGGGGAGCTGACCACCACGGTTATATCCCACGTATGAAGGCTGCTATTCAAGCACTTGGCTACGACCGTGATACACTTGAAGTAGAAATCATCCAAATGGTTCAGCTTTATAAAAACGGTGAGAAATTCAAAATGTCTAAACGTACAGGGAACGCTGTTACAATGCGTGAGCTTGTAGAAGAGGTTGGCTTAGACGCAGTTCGTTATTTCTTCGTGAAAACTGCGGGCGATTCTCACATGGACTTTGACCTTGACCTTGCCGTATCTCAATCAAATGAAAACCCAGTGTATTATGCACAATATGCGCATGCACGTATTTCTTCTATTTTACGCTCAGCGAATGAGCAAGGATTTGCTGCAACAACAGAGCATTTAACGCTGTTAACTGCAGAAAAAGAAATTGATTTACTGAAAAAAGTGGGCGACTTCCCGAAAGTGGTAGCAGATGCTGCGAAGCACCGTACACCACACCGTATCGCCAACTATATTCAAGAAACAGCAGCTGCATTCCACAGCTTCTATAACGCTGAAAAAGTGTTAGACGCTTCAAATAAAGAGCTAACAGAGGCTCGCTTAGCGCTTATTACTGCTGTACGTACAACAATTGCCAACGCATTACGCTTAATCGGCGTATCTGCACCGGAAAAAATGTAATAATAGTCTTTCTAGCCCCCGGCACAACAATGTGCCGGGGTTTTTTTATGTTGATAGGGCTTAAACAGCTATGGCTATGAAGCGACTTGACTAAAGTCTTGTGCTTAGCGGCGGAATTTCGGGTTTTAGCGGCGTTCCTTGCTTGGTTCGCGGCGCAACTCACACTTTTAGCGGCGAATTCCAACATAAGCTGGACAATTTGACAAATCTAAAGTCAGGGTTGAAAAACTTTGTATAGAATTTTACACAATATTAAGGACTTGACGGATAGAACCGCTAAAGCGATGGATAGCACCTTGAAACAAATTCATCTACTTAAAACAATAATTTTCTGTAAATTCCATATATTTTGTTGAAGTTTACGCTAGCGTCAATGATATACTGATGGAAAACGGAAAGGGGAGATGATGTTGAGGACGATTCAGGAAGTGGCTAAGCAGTTTAATGTTTCAACACGGACAATTCGCTATTATGAGGAGCTTGGGCTGCTTAATCCTAATCGATCATCTACTAATCAGCGAACCTTTTCAAAAAAAGAATTAGCGAAACTTAAGCTTATTTTCCGAGGAAAGCGTTACGGTTTTTCACTTGAGGAGATCAAGGAGATGGTGTTGCTGTTTGATTATGATCGCACGGGCATTCAGCAGTTGGAGCGTACGGTCGAATATGGGGAGCAAAAAATTCAAGAGATTGATAGCAAAATAGCAGAGCTTGCACAAATGAAGAGTGAAATACAGCAATTACAAGGCGTTTTTATAGAAAAATTAGCGACTTTAAAGGGAGAGATGCACGATGAATAGTTCTAATTTGTTAGCACGTAATGCACGAAAGTACCCTATGAGTGAAGCTGTTGTTTGTCAGGGGAGACGAGTGACTTATCGTGATTTAGATGAGCAAGTGACACGTTTTAGTCATGCTTTATTAGAGCAGGGTGTGCGTCAAGGCGATAAAGTAATCATTTTTATGCCTAATGTTGTAGAGTTTGTTGTTAGCTATTTTGCTATTCAGCGTATTGGAGCTATTGTCGTTCCAGTAAATGCGAAGTTTACGCTGCAAGAGGTCGAATATGTAGCACAGCATGCTGATGCTAAAGCTATTCTAGTCCATGAGGCAATTTTTGCAGCTGTCGAAAACATCACGGTTGTTCCTTTAAAAATCAAAACAGGTCAAGAGCAGGCTGGTTGGCTAAACTATGAAACACTTATTCAACATGCAAGCATTCAAACAATTGATTGCCAGTTGAATGAAGATGATGTCTCAACGATTTTATATACCTCGGGTACAACTGGAAAACCAAAGGGAGTATTGTTTAGCTATCGCAATATTATAACTGTAGCGCAAATGATTGCGGTAGAAATGGAAGTAAAGCCTGAAAGCCGGATCCTTCTTATGATGCCGTTGACGCATTCAGCCCCATTACATTTATTTTTAATGGCAGGAGTACTTGTAGGCTCAACAAATGTGCTAACACCAACATTTACACCCGATTTATTTATTGACTCAATTGAGCAGGAACGGACAACGCATTTCTTTGGAGCACCTGTTGCTTATTTGTTAACAGCCCAACTGCCAAGATTGCAAACAACTGATTTATCATCGATGAAATGGTGGGCTTATGGTGGAGCGCCGTTATCACAAAACGAAGTCCGCCATTTACAAAAAGCTTTCAGAACAGAAAATTTAACCTGTGTTTATGGTTTAACAGAGGCTGGTCCAAACGGTTCAATATTGTTTGGTGAAGAGCATGAAACGAAGGCGGGGAGCGTTGGTCGACGTGCACCACTTGGAGCGGAGCTGCGTATTATTAACGACAATGGAGAAGATGTCAGTGTTGGTGAAGTAGGAGAAATTGTGTTATTCGGTGAGAGCAATATGCTGGGTTATTACAAGGATGATGTTGCAACAAAGGCTGCATTTATAGATGGCTGGCTGAAAACAGGTGACTTAGCTCGGATAGATGAGGACGGCTATATTTGGATTGTGGATCGTAAAAAGGATGTTATTTTTTCAGGCGGTGTGAATATTTATCCGAAAGAAATTGAAGATAGTATGTTGAGCTATGAGGGGATATTTGAAGTTGCTGTTATTGGTGTACCACATCCGGAGTGGGGAGAAACGGTGAAGGCTGTTTATGCAGCTAAAACAGATATTGACGAGGGCGGACTTAAAGCTTATTTAGAGGAGCATCTTGCTAAATATAAAATTCCACGCATCTTTGAACGTGTGGAAGCGCTACCACGAAATGCATCGGGCAAAATATTAAAACAAACCTTGAAGGGACAAGAGGTGAGATAGCATGAAGGTTTTACAACAGGAAGAAATGAAAACAATGAACTTTTTTAAAGATAATGATACACTGCATAAAATTTTAGAAATGATGCTAGATAAAGAGTTTGTGGACTATGCAACACGTGAGCTAACAGATTTCGGTGAGCTTTGTGCTGGAGATATTGATGTGAGAGCCAAACATACGGATAGAGAGGGTGAACCTCGATTACAAAGGTATAATGCCTATGGTGAAGAAGTGTCAGAAGTTTGGGTCAATGATGGCTATAAAAAAACAATTGAAGAAACATACAATACCGGCATTGTTGGCTATGTGCACAAGGATATTCCGCAATTAGGTAGAAAGGGCAACTATGTCTATAGCTTTGCTCAAGGCTATATACTGTCACATGCTGAGCCAGGCTTTTACTGTCCTGTTACTTTAACAATGGCAGCTGCTTATCTCCTTGATCATTATGCGAGTGATGAGGTGAAGGAACGCTTTTTACCGCATGTTTGTGCAACAGGAGATACGGAGCTATATGAGGGGGCGACATTTTTAACGGAGCGTCAAGGTGGCTCTGATGTTGGGGCGAATGTTGTAGAGGCAAGAAAGGACGGCAATCAGTATCGTTTATATGGGGAGAAATATTTTGCATCTAACGCGGGAATGTGTGGAGTAACCATGGTATTGGCACGCATGGAAGGGGCTCAGGCAGGCTCAAAAGGCTTAACATTGTTTGCAGCTCCATGGCGAAATGAGGATGGCACAGTTAATAATCTCCGCATTCGGCGTTTAAAGGATAAGCTTGGCGTTAGAGCAGTACCTTCTGGTGAGGTTGAATTTGATGGTGCGCTAGCTTATGTCGTAGGTGATCCGAATAAAGGAATTTATTATATGCTGGAGGCGCTTAATTTATCAAGAATTTGCAATGCGGTTGCTTCTATCGGCATTATGCGCCGCGGATATTTAGAGGCGAAGCATTATGTGACAAATCGTCATGCGTTTGGTAAGCCTTTAACGCAATACCCTATGATTCAGGATACACTTGGGAAATTCGCTGCCAAGCTTCATGTAGAAGTTGCCACGGTTTTTGATCTTATTCAGCTGTACGATAAAGTAACTAGTGGGCAGGGGAATAAAGAGGACATCATTTTGAATCGCTTGTATATTGCGATCATGAAAAAAGAAACGGCAGAGCAAGCTGTACATTATGCGAGTGAAGCCATTGAATTACATGGCGGAAATGGCTATATTGAAGATTTTGTTACACCTCGGTTATTAAGAGATGCACAGGTACTTACTGTGTGGGAGGGGACTGCGAATATTTTAGCTTTAGAGCTCATTCGTTTAGTTGATAAGTTTCATGCGCACGAAATGTTTGTTCGTGTCATGGAAGAACGTCTAGAAAAGCTAGCTGACAATCCATTAGTCGAAATTGTCGTGGATCAATTAGCAAAACTAGATGCAACTTTGCAAACATTTAGTCGTTTAGATGATGCAACAAAAACGTTTGAAGCAAAAAAAGTCGCTGAGAAAATGGCACATTTATATGAAAGTGTTGTAGCAGTCGAATGGGCACAAAGATTCGGCGGCAAATATGAGAAGCTAGCAGATATTTATTTAGAGCACACATGGGCGTTACGAGAAATGGGTGCACCGATGAAAACGGTACAGTATTTTTCAGATATAGTCTAACTTCTTTCAGTATGCCGGACATAATTGATTTGTTTAGGAGTCGTCTCGAATGGAGGCGACTTCTTTCATTTTCATGTATAATACAATCAACTGAATATTATAAAGGTTCTTTACTTAAGTAAAGTGAAAAGGGAAATCGGTGTAATTCCGATGCGGTCCCGCCACTGTATGTGTGAGTTTTTTCAATCTACGCCACTGAAATTTTCGGGAAGGCTTGAAAAAGCGTATGGAGCACGAGCCAGGAGACCTGCCTTTATAGAAAACACGTTGTAGCCTACGAGGATAGGATGGTGGATTTTGTATATGTTTTTTGTGCAAATTTGACCCCTCATTGTTTTATGATGAGGGGTATTTGTTTTGGAAGATGAATGTCGATAAATTTGAAAAAGTGGGCGATAAATCCATGAAGTTGGGCAATAAACTCACAATGTTAGGCGATAAAAAACTAAAATGTATCGATAAATCAGAAAAACAAAGCGTTAAAAACTATATGCACTAATAGAATAAGGGGGATTCACATGAAGAAATTTTGGAAAATAGGATTATCAGCATTTTTAGCTATTGGCTTGCTTGCTGCATGTAATACAAAAGAGGCAACAAATGACAAGCCGTCATCTGCAGAGCAACAAGAGACTGCAAAAGTAGATCAAGCAACATTCCCAATGACGATAACAGATGCTACTGGCAAGGATATTACGCTAGAAGCACCTCCTGAAAAAATTGTCTCTCTCATTCCAAGTAACACAGAAATTTTATTTAGCCTTGGCTTAAATGATGAAATAGTTGGTGTAACAGATAATGATGATTATCCGCCAGAGGTTACTAAAAAAGAAAAGGTTGGCGGCATGGATTATAATATTGAACAAATTATTGCTTTATCGCCAGATATCGTTTTTGCGCATGCATCGGGTATGGGTTATTCAAAAGGAGCAGTTGAACAGCTTGAGGCTGCAGGTGTGAAAGTATTTGTTGTAGCGGATGCCAAAAACTTTAATGAAACTTACACAACGATTGAACAGCTTGGTCGTGCAACAGGAAAACTAGAAGAGGCTAAAAAAATTGTCGCAAACATGAAGGCAAAAGTTGAAGAAGTTGAAACAAAACTTGAGGGTGTTGAGCCAAAAAAAGTCTTTGTAGAATCTTCTGATGAGCCACAGATTTATACAGCTGGTAAAGGTACATTTATGAATGAGATGCTAGAAATGATTCATGCCGAAAATGTGGCAGCAGATACAAATGACTGGTATCAAATTGATGCTGAACAAATTATCACGAAAAATCCAGATGTCATTGTTGTGGCATATAATTATGTACCAAATATTTTAACGAAAATTCCGCAACGTCCAGGCTTTGAGACAATTACTGCTGTGAAAAATAAAGCCATTGTGCAAGTGGATGAAAATACGACAAGTCGTCAAGGTCCCCGTTTAGCAGATGGTCTAGAGGAATTAGCGAAGGCCGTCTACCCAGAGGCGTTTAAATGAGTAAAACAATTGTAGCCTATGGATCAGCAATTACACTTCTTATCATTAGCATCTGGTGTGGAGTAGCGATAGGCTCAGTTCATATTCCACTAGAAGTAGTGTGGAATAAGGCGGCTGATGAAACAGCTGCCAATATTTTATGGAAGATTCGTTTACCTCGAGTTCTGCTAGCAGGGCTTGTAGGGGCATCACTTGCTATTGCAGGGGCAGCTTTTCAAGGCTTATTAAAAAATCCTTTGGCTGACCCTTATACGTTAGGTGTTTCCTCTGGTGCATCAGTTGGCGCAGTTATGACGATTTTCTTTAGTATATCAATACCTGTAGTCGGCCATTTTACATTGCCAATCTTTAGTATGATTGGTGCCATATTAACGATGGTAGCTGTTATGGGTTTTGCTAGAATAGTAGACCGCTCGTTAAAAATGGAAACTCTTATTTTAACAGGGGTAATATTTAGTTCATTTCTAGGTTCCCTGATTTCATTAATGATTGCATTGTCTGGTGAGGAGCTACGCCAAGTTATCGGATGGTTGCTCGGTTCAGTATCGATGCGTGGTTGGCCATACGTTCAGATGATCATCCCGTTTGTCATAATTGGCTCAATTATGCTTTGGACACAAAGACGCGAGTTAAATGTTCTGTTATATGGTGAAGAACGCGCGAAGCATTTAGGTGTCAATGTTAAGCGTAGTAAATATATTATTTTAGTGGGTGGATCAATGTTGACAGGAGCTGCGGTAGCGGTTTCTGGAACGATTGGCTTTGTCGGTTTAGTTGTTCCTCATATGACGAGAATGGTTTGGGGTTCCGATCATCGTCATTTATTGCCATTATCATTTTTAAATGGAGCAACTTTGTTGATTATTTGTGATTTAATAGCACGAACAATTATTATACCAAGAGAGCTACCGATTGGTGTCATTACTGCATTTATTGGGGCGCCCGTTTTTTCCTATATTTTTTATAAGCAACGTAGAGGCAAGGGGGTACGGGCATGATTGTTGTTGAACATCTTTCTGGTGGCTATGAAGATGTACCGATCGTCCATGATATTAGTTTTTCCGTTGAAAAAGGAAAAATACTAGGGATTTTAGGGCCGAATGGTAGCGGGAAATCCACGCTGTTAAAAGTAATAAGTGGCATACTACCAGCAACTGCAGGCACTATATTAGTAGATGGTAAAAATATTAGTTCTTACAATGCTCGTGCATTAGCAAAAAAAATGGCGGTGCTACCACAATTACATGCTAATGCCTTTTCAAACAGTGTACGGGAGGCAGTTTCACTTGGACGTTATCCACATCAAACGGGCTTCTTTTCAAGCTGGACTGATCGTGATGAACAAGCAGTTCAACATGCAATGATACAAACAGGTGTGAAACGCTATGAACAGACATCGATGGAATTCTTGTCGGGCGGTGAACAACAGAGAGTTTTTGTAGCTCAAGCTCTTGCACAAACAGCGGAAATATTGCTGCTAGATGAGCCAACGAACCATCTAGATATTGCTCATCAACGTCAAATTTTAGATATGGTGCGAAAGGAAGCAATTGAACGTGGTTTAACCGTTATTATGGTGCTGCATGATATGAATTTAGCTTCTCTCTATTGTGATGAATTATTACTAATGGAGGAAGG
Source organism: Lysinibacillus sp. RC79 (assembly GCF_041262405.1). NCBI lineage: Bacteria > Bacillati > Bacillota > Bacilli > Caryophanales > Bacillaceae > Lysinibacillus > Lysinibacillus sp. RC79. Next base: position 121,567 of record NZ_JBGCCD010000012.1, on the reverse strand, counting down.
ACGGATGCGGGCATTGGGGGCGCCACATGAAGTATTAATCGCTTCGCAAATCGAAGACGTCTATCATGCCCGAGTTGCAACTTATGCACATCCAGAAATCCCAAAGCCTCAAATTACCATGATGCCAGCCTCAGTTGAACATCAGCAACGTGCTGTCATTAAAAAAGAAAATTTCACTATTACAGATCGTTACATTCAGCTTCAATCAGAGTTTCCTTTAAAAACAGTGTCCTCAGCTGTCCATAATCCGGGTATCGGTTGGTATGATTGTCTGCTAAATCGCTCTGTACCAATAGATTATGTCATTTATGATGTAAAGAGAGAGGTCGCTGAATTTTTACTAAAGGAGCATTTTTCATCTACAAACACCGTCGTCATGTTAACAGCTGTCCCAACAAATCTAGTAGCTATTAATGAATTTAAAGCTTCCTTTGGCAGTGTCCTAGTTGCCGTTACGGCTGGAGTTGGCAATGCTGTTGATGTGTCTCGTGCACATGAAAGACAAGATGAACCACATATTGGTACTATAAATACGTGGGTCATCGTTAATGGTTGTTTATCAGAAGAAGCGTTTTTCCAAGCAATGATGACAGCTAATGAGGCGAAAACAAAGGCATTGCAATCAGAAAATATTCGTGATGAGCTTAGTGGTACGATTGCGACAGGTACAGCTACAGATAGTTTATTGATTGCAGCGACACAAAAAGGGGAAGAAATGCTGTACGGTGGCCCCATTACTGATGTAGGTAAGATTATCGGTAAAGGTGTTTTTGAAACAACTGTGCAGGCGATAAAAAATTACAAAAATAATTTTAGGAGATGAGAGAAATGAAGCTTTATACAAAAACAGGCGATACGGGGAAAACAAGTCTTATCGGGGGGCGTGTTGATAAAGATAGCTTACGCGTAGAGACATATGGGGCCATCGATGAATTAAATTCTTTTATTGGTAAGGCTGTTAGTGAACTAGATCGTGAGTTATTCAAGGATATTCTAATTGATTTAGAAACGATTCAGCATGAGCTTTTCGATGCAGGCGGCGACCTCGCTAACGTCATGAAGGAGCGTCATTATAAGCTGACAGAGCAGCCAATTGAGGTGTTGGAATCTCGTATTGATGCATTGTCAGATGAAGCGCCACCGTTACAGCGCTTTATTTTACCAGGTGGTGCACCAGCATCTGCAACTTTACACATAGGTCGCACAATAGCACGTCGAGCAGAGCGTCAAATGGTAACGCTTATGAAGGAAATCGAAGACGTACCGACGATTGTACAAAAATATTTAAATCGTCTATCTGATTATCTATTTGCAGCTGCACGTGTTGTTAATTTTAGATTGAATGTCGCGGATGTTGAATATATCCGAAGCGGCAATGTCTTTAAAAAATAGCCTGTTCACAAAAAGTTGTAGATGACATTTCTTAAAACGTATGCCATATATAAGTTGATTGGAGTGGAGACTGGGCGACTCCTTGGGGATTAGCGTCACAGATGAGACCCTGCAGCGAAGCGAAGCGGCTCATCGGACGCCCCCAGGAAAGCGCCTAGTCGGAACGGAAATCAACCCCACGTTATGGTGAGAACTCATATTAGTATTGAAAATAATGCAAAAAAATGGTCACTTTGAAAAATTCAGGGTGGCTTTTTTTCTTGTAAAATGTAAGAATATAAAATTATCAGAAATATTTCCGTTTTATGTTGACTGAATGCTCACTCATTTATTAGAATAGGAATATAATGATGGAATGACGTACATTTACGTATGAACTAGCAAATTTATCACAAAGAGAGAAACTTACGACAAACTAAGGGGGGGACCAACCATGAGTCCATTAGTAATTGCAAACATTGTTCTAACAGTCGTGGTTGTGCTTTATGCAGTAGGATTGTTCTTCTATCTGTTAAAAACACGCTATAAATTTGTGCAATTGGGGAAAAAGGTTGAGTTTGATGAAAGTGTTAAAGAACGAGTTCGATATCTTATGGTTAATGTACTTGGCCAAAACAAGCTATTAAAAGATCCAAAGAGTGGTTTAATTCACGTCATGTTCTTCTATGGATTTTTAATGGTGCAGCTAGGGGCCATTGATTTAATTTGGAAGGGGTTAGCACCTGGATCACATTTGCCACTTGGCATTTTCTACAGTGTGTTTACATTCTTCCAAGAGCTTGTAGTATTAATGATTTTAGTGGCGGTTGTGTGGGCATTTTACCGTCGTTATGTAGAAAAGCTAGTACGTCTAAAACGAGGTTGGAAAAATGGACTTGTCTTAATATTCATTGGCGGGTTAATGGTATCCACATTGCTTGCAAATGGTATGGGAATAATTTGGCATGGTGAAGGACTAACTTATACAGAGCCAGTTGCTTCTGGCATTGCTGCTATTTTTGGCTTTTTGCCAGCATCAGCAGCGGCTGTTGTTTTCTATGTAATGTGGTGGGCGCACTTATTAACTCTTTTGACATTCTTAGTGTATGTACCACAATCGAAGCACTTCCACTTGATTGTAAGCCCGATTAATGTGTACATGAACCGTTTAGATCGTACAGGTACGCTAACACCGATCGACTTTGAAGCATTAGAAAATGCTGAAGATGAAGAGGATATTCCAGCAATTGGTGTTGGACGTATTCAAGACTTTACACAAAAACAAATGCTAGATTTATATTCTTGTGTAGAGTGCGGACGTTGTACAAATATGTGTCCAGCAGCAGGAACAGGGAAAATGCTATCACCGATGGATTTAATCGTGAAGCTACGAGATCATTTAACATTTACAGGTGCTGTTGTGACAAAGCAAAAGCCTTGGGTACCTTATCAATTCTTTGCGAAAACAAAGGGGAATCAGCTAGCGATGGCAGCTGGTGCTGAGGGGGCAGTCATTGAAGATATCTACAGCCCTTCTTTAATCGGCGATGTCATTACAGAAGAAGAGATTTGGGCATGTACAACTTGCCGTAACTGTGAGGATCAATGTCCTGTTATGAACGAGCATGTCGATAAAATTATTGATTTACGTCGTTACTTAACAATGACTGAAGGGAAAGTAAACCCTGATGCACAACGCGCGATGACAAATATCGAGCGTCAAGGCAATCCTTGGGGCTTAAACCGTAAAGAAAAAGAAAATTGGCGTGACCTAGATCCAACAATTCATATTCCAACAGTGAAAGAGCTGAAAAAATCAGGCGAGGAAATGGAATATTTATTCTGGGTAGGTTCAATGGGTGCATTTGATAACCGCTCGCAAAAAATTGCCTTAGCTTTCTGTCGTTTATTAAACGAGGCAGGTGTGAAGTTTGCGATTTTAGGAAATAAAGAGAAAAACTCAGGGGACACTCCTCGTCGTTTAGGAAATGAATTCTTATTCCAAGAGCTGGCAACAGCGAATATTGATGAATTTGAGAAAAACGACGTGAAGAAAATCGTTACGATTGACCCGCATGCTTACAATATCTTTAAAAATGAATACCAAGATTTTGGCTGGAAGGGCGAGGTCTACCATCATACTGAACTATTGAATCAATTGATTGATGAAAATCGTCTAGCGTTAAATTACGAAGTTCATGAAACGATTGTTTTCCACGATTCTTGTTATTTAGGTCGTTATAACGATGTTTATGATGCACCACGCGAGATATTACGTGGTATTCCAGGTGTTAAGCTTGTGGAAATGGAGCGTAATCGTGAGTCAGCAATGTGCTGTGGTGCAGGTGGCGGCTTAATGTGGATGGAAGAGCATGTCGGCAACCGTATTAACGTAGCAAGAACAGAGCAAGCTTTAGCAACGGATGCTTCAGTTATTTCTTCTGGATGTCCTTACTGCTTAACAATGCTTGAGGATGGTACAAAGGCAAAAGAGGTTGAAGATATAATCAGTACATTCGATGTTGCAGAACTATTGGAGCGTTCAGTATTTGGTGAAAAAGTGAAAGCTGTCGAAGAGTCTGTTGAAGAAGCAGTGGATGTAATGGTTGAAGGAGTAGTAGCTGCTGTAGACAGTGTCGAATAAGACAAGAATGCAGAAACTAACGCAGAAAAATAATGGTTATTGCAGAAATATTTTAGTTATCTGAAAAATATAAATTGCACAATAAATAATTGTTTTGTAGAATAAGATTAAATGGAAATGGGAGTTGATCTATAAACTCCCATTTTTCATCGCAAGAGGTCGAGCGAGCGTTCAGTCAACGCAAATGCTCTTATACTTCTTCTAGAACGTAAAACAAAAGGGGTGTTTTACTTGAATAGAGCAGTAATTTTAGTAGGAGCAAGAACTGCATTTGGTAAGTTTGGAGGTTCACTATCAGCATTAAGCGCGAGTGATTTAGGCGCAATCGCCATAAAAGGGGCACTTGAGAAAGCGAATATTTCGCCTGATGAAGTGAATGAAGTAATTTTAGGCTCCGTTTTACAAGGGGGACAGGGCCAAATTCCTTCAAGGCAGGCTGCGATCAAAGCAAATTTACCAGTAGCAGTGAAAACAGAAACGATTAACAAGGTTTGTGCGTCAGGGATGCGTGCTGTAACACTAGCGGATCAGCTAATTCGATTAGGGGACGAAGAAGTAATTATCGCTGGTGGTATGGAGTCCATGTCCAATGCACCGTATTATCTACAAAATGGTCGAACAGGCTTACGCATGGGCGACTCAACAATGGTGGATGGCATGCTATATGATGGCTTAACATGTGCCTTTGATAAGGCAAGGCCACATATGGGAAGTTACGGTAATACAACGGCCAAAGAATATTCGTTAAGCCGCGAGGAGCAGGATGCTTGGTCAGTTCGCAGTCATGAACGTGCACTTGCAGCAATTGAGAAAGGTTACTTTGCTGAAGAAATCGTGCCTGTGGAAATTCCACAACGTAAGGGAGAACCGCTTCATGTCGACACAGACGAGGCACCAAGAGTCGGTACGTCAATGGAGGTACTTGCAAAACTCAAGCCAGCCTTTGACAAGGACGGAACGATTACAGCAGGGAATGCACCTGGTGTTAACGATGGTGCGTGTGCCTTAGTAGTAATGAGTGAGGAACGTGCAGCGCGTGAAGGTAGAGAGCCGCTTGCAGTGATTATCGGCCATGAAGAGATCGCTATTGAGCCAGAGAACTTCCCGCAAACACCAGGACTTGTCATTAACAAATTACTGAAAAAGACAGGGAAATCATTAACTGACATTGATTTGATCGAAATCAATGAAGCATTTGCAGCAGTAGCCCTTGTCAGCAAGCAGCTGGCGGATTTAGATGCTGAAAAGATCAATGTTAACGGTGGTGCAGTTGCACTAGGTCATCCAATCGGAGCATCTGGAGCACGCATTATTTTAACACTTGCACATGAATTAAAACGTCGTGGTGGCGGTATCGGAATTGCTGCAATCTGCTCAGGTGGAGGGCAAGGCGATGCGATTATGATTGAAGTACCGAAAACAGGGGGACACGAATGATGGGAATTCAAAAAGTGATGGTTATTGGTGCTGGACAAATGGGCTCCGGCATTGCACAAGTTTGTGCACAAGCTGGTTATAATGTCCAACTGAACGACATGAAGCAAGAATTTTTCGAACGTGGTTTAGGAGTCATTACGAAAAACCTGACACGTGATGTCGAAAAGGGTCGTAAAACTGAGGATGAGAAGGCGGCTATTTTAGGTCGTATTAGTATGTCACTAGATTTACAGGATGCTAGTGACGTAGATATTATCATCGAGGCAGCTGTGGAAAATATGGAAGTGAAGCAATCCATCTTTAAGCAAATTGATCAGATTGCACCAGCACATGCCATTTTAGCTACGAATACATCATCTTTACCAATTACGGAGATTGCAGCTGTAACAAATCGTCCAGAGCAAGTGATTGGTATGCACTTTATGAATCCGGTACCTGTTATGAAGCTTGTAGAAATTATTAGAGGGTTAGCAACAAGTGATGAAGTCTACAAATCGGTTGAAGACATGACAGTAAAATTATCGAAAACTCCAGTGGAAGTAAATGACTTCCCAGGCTTTATTTCGAACCGTATTTTATTACCAATGATTAATGAAGCGATCTACGCATTGTATGAGGGTGTAGCATCGAAAGAAGCTATTGATGATGTGATGAAGCTCGGAATGAATCATCCGATGGGTCCGTTGACATTAGCAGACTTTATTGGTCTTGATACATGTCTATCCATCATGGAGATCTTACATGAGGGCTTAGGGGATAGTAAATATAGACCTTGTCCATTGCTTCGTAAATATGTGGCAGCAGGATGGCTAGGTAAAAAATCTGGAAGAGGCTTTTACGTTTATGAATAATCCTATGGGGATGGGACAATTCAAACGAAAAGTAATGCTACGGGACAACGTACAGGGGTGACATTATAGATGCATTTACAATTTACAGATGAACAAATAATGATGCGTGATATGGTTCGCAATTTTGCTCAGGATAAAATAGAACCGTGGGTAGAACGTATGGAGGCAGGAGAGTTTCCACGCGAACTCCTTGCACAAATGGGAGAATTAGGTTTAATGGGGATCACGACGCCTGAAGAATTAGGCGGCTCAGCGATGGATTTTACATCGTACATAATTGCTATCAATGAACTATCGAAGGTTAGCGCAGTAATGGGGGTTATTTTATCTGTGCATACTTCGGTTGGAACAAATCCTATCATTTATTTCGGCAACGATGAACAGAAGAAACGTTATGTTCCAAAGCTTGCTGCAGGTGAATATTTAGGGGCATTTTGTTTAACAGAGCCTAGCGCGGGTTCTGATGCTGGCTCTTTACAATCCAAAGCGGTGCGAGATGGAGATGAATATGTCATCAACGGCTCCAAAGTGTTTATTACAAACGGTGGAGAAGCAGATGTTTATATTGTATTTGCCTCAACGAATCCAACTGAAAAAACACGTGGTATTTCAGCATTTATTGTTGAAAAAGGAACACCGGGCTTAATCATAGGGAAAGACGAACATAAAATGGGTCTACACGGCTCACGTACAGTTCAACTAACATTCGACAACTGTCGCATTCCTGCCACGAACCTTCTTGGGGAGGAAGGGGAAGGCTTTAAAATTGCAATGGCTAACTTAGATGTTGGCCGTATTGGAATCGCAGCACAAGCTCTAGGCATTGCTGAAGCAGCACTAGAGGCAGCTACTGCATATGCAAAAGAGCGTGTTCAATTTGGAAAGCCTATTGCAGCGCAACAAGGGGTTGGCTTCAAGCTTGCTGATATGGCAACTGCCGTAGAATCAGCAAAATTACTAGTCTATCGAGCAGCAGATTTACGCACAAAAGGGTTGCCGTGCGGAGCCGAGGCCTCGATGGCGAAACTTTTTGCCTCTCGTACAGCCGTACAAACAGCGATTGACGCTATACAAATTTTTGGTGGCTACGGCTATACAAAAGACTATCCCGTAGAGCGTTATTTCCGAGATGCCAAGGTGACAGAAATATACGAGGGTACAAGTGAAATTCAAAAGCTAGTCATTAGTAAACATTTACTTAAATGAAGTCTGATGCATGTGGCGAAATTGATTTCTTACGGATGATGTCGATTGCTCAGGGGAACGGGTAACTGAAGAAATGATCAGGTAAATCAATAAATTGCTCGGGTAATCCGAAGAAATGATCAGGTAAACCAATAAAACGCTCAGGTAATCCGGAGAACTGATCAGGTCAAGCAATGAATCGCTCAGGTACTTCGAAGAACTGATCAGGTAACCAATAGATTTGCTCAGCTTGCCGAAACAATAACACAGAAACGTTATTAAATATAGCAATCAACAATATAGCACTATCAGAGTCTAATGAAAAAGGGGAAATGGACAATGAACTTTCAATTATCAGAAGAGCATGAGCAATTACGCGAAATGATTCGTGATTTTGCTATTAATGAAGTAGCACCAACAGCAGCTGAACGTGACGAGAACGAAGAGTTCGATCGTGCAATTTTCGATAAAATGGCGGAGCTAGGCTTAACAGGTATTCCATGGCCAGAAGAATATGGCGGTGCAGGCTTTGATTATCTTGCATATGTCATTGCTGTAGAGGAATTATCACGTGTATGTGCTTCAACGGGGGTAACTTTATCTGCACATACTTCGCTTGCTGGTTGGCCGATCTTTAAATTCGGTAATGAAGAACAAAAACAAAAATATCTTCGTCCAATGGCAGAAGGTAAACATATCGGTGCATATGGCTTAACAGAGCAAGGATCAGGTTCTGATGCTGGTGGCATGAGAACATATGCAAAACGTGATGGCGATGATTATATTTTAAACGGCTCGAAAATTTTCATTACCAATGGTGGAGTAGCAGATACATATGTTGTATTTGCAGTAACAGATCCAGAAGCTAAACATGGCACAACTGCTTTTATCGTTGAAGCTGGCTATGAAGGTTTCTCGGTAGGGAAGAAGGAGAAAAAACTAGGAATTCGTTCATCTCCTACAACTGAAATTATTTTTGATAACTGTCGTGTTCCGAAAGAAAACATGCTTGGAGCTGAGGGAGAAGGCTTCAAAATTGCGATGACAACACTTGATGGAGGACGTAATGGTATTGCGGCACAAGCTGTAGGGATTGCACAAGGAGCATTGGATGCAGCGGTCGAATATGGAAAAGAACGTGTGCAATTTGGCAAACCGATTACTGCCAACCAAGGTGTATCCTTTAAACTAGCGGATATGGCAACTCAAATTGAAGCATCTCGACTGCTTACATACCAAGCGGCTTGGTTGGAATCAAATGGTCTACCATATGGTAAGGCATCTGCAATGGCAAAATTAATGGCTGGCGATACTGCGATGAATGTAACGACTGAGGCGGTTCAAGTCTTTGGTGGATATGGATATACGAAAGATTATCCAGTTGAGCGCTTCATGCGTGATGCAAAAATCACACAAATTTACGAAGGTACACAAGAGATTCAACGACTTGTTATCTCCCGTATGTTGACAAAATAACGTATGACAGAAAGAGATAAAAGACCCCAAGTACAGTCAACGGTAAAAGATGAAAATCTCATCGCCATTCGTCGAGAACAAATGATAGAGGGAGCCATTAAATTATTTAGAGAAAAAGGTTTTCATCGTGCTACGACGAGAGAAATCGCAAAAGCTGCAGGCTTTAGTATCGGAACATTATATGAATATATTCGTACTAAGGAAGACGTCCTTTACCTTGTATGTGATAGCATTTATCACCATGCGATGGAGCGACTTTCAAGTTATGAGATTAAGGCAGGAACTATAGAAGAGTTAAAGGAAATGATTCGAGAGTATTTCTTGCAAATTGATAGTATGGTTGATGAGCTGACAATCATGTATCAGGAAACTAAATCATTGTCAAAAGAAGCGCAGCGATATGTATTTAGTAAGGAGTTTGAAATGGTTGGTACTTTTGAGCGATTACTACAACGCTGTGTGCAGTCAGGTGAAATAACGATGACCGATAAACAAATTCATTTGGCAGCAAATAACTTAGTCGTTTCTGGACAAAGCTGGGCATTCCGTAAATGGGCGCTCCACCGTCAGCACTCTATTGACGATTTTATTGAAATGCAAATAACATTGTTTATTTCAGGCATAAAGGGGTTCAAATAAGTTCCGTAAAGGGGTTGTCGGTAATTGCATAGTGCGACATTGCAATTACCGATTTTTTTTATGAATAAAAAGGCTCATCACCAAAAGTAGGGGATAGTATTTGTTAAAAACGCATGCAATGTAAATAAGTTGATTGGAGTGGAGACTGGGTGACTCCTCGGGGATCAGCGATAGAGGAACGAAGGCTAAAACCATCACATCCTGTGATAACGCCTTCGTGACCAACATCGTGTTGGCCCGAGACCCTGGAGCGAAGCAGATGTATTCTGTGCGAAAGCGAAGCGTCAGCAACAAATGTTTTATCTGCGCGAAAGCGAAGCGGCAGCGACAAAGCGCCCAGTCGGAACGGAAATCAACCCCTCGTTATGATGGTAAGCTGATAAAGAACATTAAGGGGAGAAAGTGGGGATTTCATATGACAAAGGTAGAAGTATATCGTCCAAAAAATCACGTACGTTTTGTAACAGCATCGAGTCTTTTTGATGGACATGATGCTTCGGTTAACATTATGCGACGTATTTTACAATCAAGCGGTGTAGAGGTAATCCATTTAGGACATAACCGCTCCGTGGAAGAAGTCGTAAATGCTGCTATTCAAGAGGATGCTCAAGGCATTGCGGTATCTTCTTATCAAGGCGGGCATATGGAATACTTTAAATATATGTATGATTTGCTGCGTGAAAAAGGGGCGCCACATATTAAAATATACGGTGGCGGCGGTGGTGTTATTTTACCACGTGAAATTAAAGAGCTACATGGTTACGGGATTGCAGGGATTTTCTCTCCGGAGGATGGTCGTATCTTAGGGTTACAAGGGATGATTAATGAGAAAATTAAAGGAACTGATTTCCCAACTGCTACAGGTAACTATCAAGAAAAACTTGATGCTCTATCGACAGAAACACCAGAAATTTTAGCAAATTTAATAACTGCTGCTGAGTCGAATGATGATGAAGAAACGAAAAAGATGCTAGAGGAAGCTCGTAAACGCTCAAATGGAACACCTGTATTAGGTATTACAGGGACAGGTGGTGCGGGTAAATCTTCCTTAACGGATGAATTAATTCGTCGTTTCCTGAAGGAGTTTCCGGATAAGCGCGTAGCTATTCTTTCTGTCGATCCGACAAAGCAAAAAACAGGTGGGGCTTTACTTGGTGACCGAATTCGTATGAATGCGATTTTCAATAATCGCGTATATATGCGTAGTTTAGCAACCCGTGGATCTCGTACAGAGCTTACTGCTTCCATTGGGGATGTGCTAGATGTAACGCGTGTAGCGGGTTATGATTTAATTATTGTAGAAACAAGTGGTATTGGTCAGGGTGATGCGGAAATTACAAAATACACTGATCTATCTATGTATGTAATGACAAGTGAGTTTGGTGCTCCAACACAGCTTGAAAAAATTGACATGATTGATTTTGCGGATGTGATCGCCATCAATAAATTTGAACGCAAAGGCTCTGAGGATGCGCTACGTCAAGTACAAAAGCAATATCAACGTTCACGAGAGCTTTGGGATGAATCGATAGATACTATGCCTGTGTACGGTACGATTGCCAGTCAATTTAATGATAAAGGAACGAATGCTTTATTCGCTGCATTAGTAAATATCATTAATATGAAGGTAGGAAGTAATTGGGAAACGGGTTATGAGCAATTTGCGAAAACTCAAAAACAAGATGTGATCATTCCAAACGACCGTCGTTATTATTTACGAGAACTTACAGATACTGTGCGTGGCTATCATAAAAAATCAGAGCAGCAGGTGGAATTTGCTCGTCGTCTATTCCAATTAGAGGGAGCTATTGCAACGATTAATGAAAAAGCGCCAAATGATGCACTTGTCGCATCCCTCACTTCTTTAGCGGAAGGTGTTAGAGATGAATTAACGGCTGAGTCTAAACGTATATTAGATAATTGGCATGCTTTAAAAGAAGCGTATGCTGGAGACGAATTTGTCACGAAAGTTCGTGATAAGGAAATTCGAACAATTTTAAAGACAACAAGCCTTTCTGGTACAAAAATACCTAAAGTTGCTTTGCCGAAATTCGTAGATTATGGTGAAATTTTACGCTGGGTTTATAAAGAAAATGTACCTGGTGAATTCCCGTATACAGCAGGGGTATTCCAATTTAAGCGTGAAGGTGAAGATCCGAAGCGACAATTTGCTGGCGAGGGAACGCCTGAGCGTACAAATAAACGATTCCATTATTTATCGAAGGATGATGATGCAAAACGTTTATCAACAGCATTTGATTCGGTAACGCTATACGGTGAGGATCCAGATTACCGACCAGATATTTATGGGAAGGTTGGAGAGTCAGGTGTATCCATTTGTACACTAGAAGATATGAAAAAGCTTTATGCAGGCTTTGATTTATGTGCACCATCAACTTCAGTGTCGATGACAATTAACGGTCCAGCACCGGTTATTTTGGCGATGTTCATGAATACGGCTATTGATCAACAAGTGAAACTACGTGAGGAAGAGCTTGGTCGACCTTTGACAGTTGAAGAATTTACGGAGACACGAGAGAAAACATTACAGGTTGTACGTGGAACCGTGCAAGCAGATATTTTAAAAGAAGATCAAGGGCAAAATACATGTATTTTCTCAACAGAGTTTGCGTTACGAATGATGGGAGATATTCAGCAATACTTTATCGATCATAAAGTTCGTAATTATTACTCAGTATCTATTTCTGGTTACCATATTGCCGAAGCTGGTGCGAACCCGATATCACAATTGGCCTTTACATTAGCAAATGGCTTCACGTATGTGGAATATTATTTAAGTCGAGGAATGAATATTGACGACTTTGCGCCAAATCTATCATTCTTCTTCTCTAACGGACTTGATCCAGAGTACACAGTTATTGGACGTGTAGCCCGTCGTATTTGGGCAGTTGTAATGCGTGATAAGTACGGTGCTAATGAACGAGCACAAAAATTAAAATATCATATCCAAACATCTGGACGCAGTTTGCATGCACAGGAGATTGATTTTAATGATATCCGCACAACGTTACAGGCGTTAATGGCATTACAGGATAACTGTAATTCATTGCATACAAATGCATATGATGAGGCCATTACAACGCCTACGGAAGAATCTGTACGTCGTGCAATGGCCATTCAAATGATTATTACGAAGGAACATGGCTTAGCGAAAAACGAAAATCCATTACAAGGAGCGTTTATCGTAGAGGAGTTAACAGACCTTGTAGAAGAAGCGGTACTAGAAGAGTTTGATCGTATCAATGATCGTGGTGGCGTGCTAGGTGCAATGGAAACACAATATCAACGTGGCAAGATTCAAGAGGAATCCATGTACTACGAGATGCTAAAGCATTCTGGTGAGTTACCAATCATTGGTGTGAACACATACTTAAATCCGAATCCTCCTTCAGAAGATGAAATTAACAATATGGAAATTGCGCGTGCATCGACGGAAGAAAAAGAGACGCAAATTCATAATTTACAAGCCTTCTGGAAGCAACATGAAGGAGAGAACGAAGTGGCCCTTGCTCGTTTACAACAAGTAGCTGTAAACAACGGTAATATTTTTGCGGAGCTTATGGAAACCGTAAAAGTCGCTAGTTTAGGGCAAATCACAAATGCTTTATATGAGGTAGGCGGACAATATCGTCGTAATATGTAATTCTAAACGTGCATATCTTCTGGCTGTATAACATCTATTCTATTTTGTACAAAATGTTTGTGTAGTTTTAAGTGTCTAGTCTTAGGATTAGGCACTTCTTTTTATTTCCGTTATAATAGAAATGTAAAAAAAGGGGAGGCGCAGTAGATGATGAAATCAGCTATTAACTACATCATTATTTTAGCTTTAGTGTTAGGAGTTATTTTCCTGTATGATAAGCAAATTGGTGCTGTTCCTTTACTATTATTATCTGTCTATTTGTTTTACTGTGGGATAAAAAAAATGCGTGATATAAAAAACAGTAATTGAAGCTAGCAATGAGGATAAAACTTTGTATATAATGGGTATTATGCTTATGATATGGAAAGTTACTTTTGTGCGGCCTTTTTTGCTGCGCTCCGAAAATAAAGCTATATGAATTTTAAAACGTCCATTGTGATGAGGGAAAGGAAGTGCACGAATGAATTTTCGTGAAATGACAAAAGAACAGTTAACGGAAGAATCGTTAATTAACTTAGCTTATGCAATTTTAAGTGAAAAACGTGCCTCAGTGTCTTTTAATGACTTATTAACAATTATACAAGAGTTTGTGGGCCGTAGTGATGAAGAAATGAAAGCTCGCCTACTACAATTTTACACAGATTTAAATGTAGATGGCCGCTTCTTATTTAATCAGGAAACAGGCTGGGGCTTACGTGAATGGTATAAAGTTGAACAGATTGAAGAAGAAACAGCTCCTTCTGTTAAAACTCATAAGAAAAAATCTAAAGCTGCCGTTGAGGATGAAGATGATTTAGATGAAGATATAGAAGAGGAAGACATTGACTTTGATGAAGATTATGAAGAATTCGTTGAAGAAGATGATCTAGATGAAGAAGAAGAAGAAGATGATAAAGCAGATATCGACTTTGAAGAAGAGGATATAGAAGAAATCGATGAGGAAATCGACGAAGACTTTATCGATGATGATGAAGAACTTGAAGAAGAAGAGGAAGAAGTCTAACTTATTTCAGCAAACATCCGCTGAAATAAAGGAACTCAGTCTAAGAATGCCACGTCCTATGGCATTACCGAAATGACCGACATCGTGTCGGTCCTCGTGCAGGCCTAAGCACAAAGCTGATTCCGGACGCAATTATGCCGAGGCATAATTGATGATAATTACTCTTTGAAATTTTCTTTCTTTTATCCTTGTGGTGAAAAATCTTGACTTCTATCGCGGTTACGTTTAATCTTTTACTTGGGCTCCTTAATTAAAGGAGAAATACCGTGTATGTAATACGCTCCCCCTGCAAACCTATGCAGGAGGGGCGTTTTTTTATTTTTTAACTTCTTTCAGCAGAAATCTCCCACCTCTATAGGTGGTGAGATGAATGCAGATTTAAGTTACTTTTCAGCGGGTGTCCAAACACCTGTACCTGTCGCTACGCTTTCGGCACAAAAGACATCTGCTGAAATAGAGGAACTCAGGCTAAGAACTTCACATCCTGTGAAAACGCCTGAGTGACCAACATCGTGTTGGCCTAAAGCCTCCGGCGGATGTCACGGAATTCGGAAAGGAGTTCTTTGTGCAAGCACAAAGCCGAATCCAGACGCAATTATGCCGAGGCATAATTGATCTTTATTCAGTCAAGTTCTCCCATGTTTATAGCTACGGAATGAATAGTAACGCTCTAAATTATTCATGATGTATAATAAACGGTGACTGAGTATATGTTAGAACTTTTTAAAGGGAAAGTAGAAAAGAGATAGAAACGATTACAGCTTCGAATCGACTACAATTTTGTAGGCATTCTCGGCTTTTCTTATTTTAGGGCTAAGAAAATTAATTTTCTTAGCCTGTAGAGATATTTGCACCAATGCTTAGAATCAGCATGTGGCGTGAATGCACTTTTCTTACTAGCAATTTCTAGAACAACATAAGGAGGAATTTTTTCATGACGAAGTATATTTTTGTAACAGGTGGGGTTGTGTCATCACTTGGAAAAGGGATTGTAGCAGCATCTCTAGGTCGTTTATTAAAAAATCGTGGATTAGAAGTAACGATTCAAAAATTTGACCCATATATCAATATTGACCCAGGTACAATGAGTCCTTATCAACATGGTGAGGTTTTCGTAACAGATGATGGCGCAGAAGCTGACTTAGACTTAGGTCACTACGAACGTTTCATTGATATTAACCTAGGAAAACATTCTACAGTAACATCAGGTCGTGTTTATCAGTCTGTATTACAAAAAGAACGCCGCGGTGATTACAACGGTGGAACAGTACAAGTAATTCCTCACATTACAAATGAAATCAAAGATCGTATTCAACGAGCTGGTCGCGAAACAAATGCAGACGTAGTTATTACAGAAGTAGGCGGAACAGTTGGGGATATTGAGTCATTGCCATTCCTTGAAGCAATTCGCCAAATGAAAACGAATTTAGGTCATAACAATGTGATGTATGTGCATTGTACACTTATTCCTTATATTAAAGCTGCAGGTGAGCTAAAAACAAAGCCAACTCAGCATTCTGTAAAAGAATTACGTTCTTTAGGTATTCAGCCAAATATTATCGTTGTGCGCACAGAGCAAGAAGTGCCTCAAGAGATGAAAGAAAAATTAGCTTTATTCTGTGATGTTCAGCCACACGAAATTATTGAATCTCGCGATGCAGAACATTTATATGAAGTACCTTTAAACCTACATGCACAAGATATCGATGATATCGTGCTTGACCATTTTGGCATTGAAGCACCAGAGGCGGATATGGAAGAATGGCGTGAGCTTGTAGCAAAAGTGAAGAGCTTACCAAATAAACGAAAAGTAGCATTAGTAGGTAAATATGTAGAACTACAAGATGCTTACATTTCTGTTGTAGAGGCATTAAAACATGCAGGCTATGCATTTAATTCTGATATTGAAATTGACTGGATTAATGCAGAACATGTAGATGCTGACAATGTTGCTACGTTATTAAAAGGGGCTGACGCCATTCTAGTTCCAGGTGGTTTCGGTGATCGTGGAGTTGAAGGTAAAATTTTAGCGACACAATATGCTCGCGAAAATAATGTACCATTCTTAGGTATTTGTCTAGGTATGCAACTGGCAACAGTAGAATTTGCTCGTAACGTACTTGGTTTAAAAGGAGCGCATTCTACAGAGCTTGATCCAAATACTGAATATCCTATTATTGACTTCCTACCAGATCAAAACGACAGTGTAGACATCGGTGGTACATTACGTTTAGGTTTATATCCATGTAAGTTAAAAGATGGCTCAAAGGCAAGCAAAGCCTATGGTCAAGAGCTTGTTTATGAGCGCCACCGCCATCGTTATGAATTTAACAATGAATATCGTGAAGCGATGGAAGCTGCAGGTTTTGTCTTCTCAGGTACAAGTCCTGACGGGAAATTAGTGGAAATTATCGAGTTACCAGAAAAGAATTTCTTCGTAGCATGCCAATTCCACCCTGAGCTTGTATCACGTCCAAATCGTCCACAGCCATTGTTCCGTGATTTTATCGGAGCAACATTCAAATAATGAAAAAAAGAGTTGTCTCAAGTGCTGAGACAACTCTTTTTTATCTTCATTCATCAATTATTTTGGTAGCGATAGTATGCCTATTGAATGAAGATAAAGCCTCCGAACGCATTGTTTATTTGCGCGACAGCATCAATGACGCCAAGGCGAAATTGATGGGATTTTTATAACTCTTCGTCATCAAGTCCAAGCATTTCATCATACGCGATTTTTACTGCTTCATAAACAAAAAGGGCAGCAATAGCATGTGGCACAACTATGCGCTTTCCTAAATCGTTCGGTAATAAACCACCTCGTATGCGTGTTGAAATATACGTATACGCTAAATCTGCTAGTGGGTTTTCGGAATTAGCAGCCTCGCTAGCAACTGCTGCAAATGGAATAAACTGATTATTTAATTGCTGTGCTAAGGATAATGCATCCTCATCATGTGCACTACGTGTAAAAATGCATACACGATCAGCTTCCGTGATAACTGTATCTTTTGTCCAAGGGACTAACTTAGTAAAACGTTCCGCAGCTTGACATGCATTTAATTCGATAACTTGCATTTCACCAAAGCATGCGAAATAGACATTACCTTCACCAATACCCGCTTGTGCAAGTAATCGCGCTGTCTCTTCAATAGCTTCTTCTTCATTTTGTGTTATTCTTTGTAATAATCCACTCAATTGTGTTGTTAGAATTTTTGACATGGTCCCACCTCAATCAATATTATAGGTTTGAAAAGAGCATAAAGCAAAAGTAGATAATTTATAATACTAGAAGGTATTAATAGGTTAAAGGAGAATAATACATAATATAGGAAGTTTTTGTGCAAGAATAATAACTCAAAAAGGGCGGAATGAAATGTGAAACGATTACTAATTGTCGATGATCAACCAGGAATTCGTTTGCTTTTAAATGAAGTGTTGAAAAAGGAAGGTTATGGTACATATTTAGCTGCAAATGGTATGGAAGCACTGAAGTTTGCTGAGGAGGGAATGGATTGTGTCCTATTAGACATGAAAATTCCAGGGATGGATGGCATAGAAATTTTAAAGCGCTTAAAAGAGAAGTGGCCACAACTCCCGGTATTCATGATGACTGCATATGGGGAATTGGATGTTGTACAGGAGGCATTAGATTTAGGAGCAATTCGATACTTTACTAAGCCTTTTGATATTTTTGAAGTACGTGATGAAGTTAATAAAACATTAAAAGTTTAGATGAACAGGCAGTGGTCAACACCGCCTGTTTTTCATGGTTGTTAGACAATTTGTAGTAATTTACTACCGTTTCATATTCACTTGCTTCCAAAATATATTTTGAGTGTATCTTTGCTTTGGTACTGAAGAAATTTTTGTATTTGCTCTTCGTTTTCGTGTAGCAAAGAAGACGCTGTCGCAACGTTGCACTTCGCTTTCACGTAACCTTCGTTCCGTTGCACTACACTACGGTTGGCACTGCCGCTCCGTTGCATTTCGCTTTCGTGCAGAAAATAACAGCCCCTGCTTTTCAGGGGCTGTTATTTTTGCTATGATTAAATAGCATATCTATGTAAAAAGAATAGTCCTAAGAGGAGGATTTTTAGTATGGCATTAGTATCTATGAAAGAGATGTTAATTAAAGCAAAAGCAGAAGGTTATGCGGTTGGTCAGTTCAACATCAACAACCTTGAGTGGACTCAAGCAATTTTACAAGCAGCAGAAGAAGAAAAATCTCCAGTTATTCTAGGCGTTTCTGAAGGCGCAGGTAAATATATGGGCGGATTCATCTCTGTTGTACACATGGTAAAAGGTTTAATGGAGTCTTATGGCACTACAGTACCTGTAGCTATTCATCTTGACCATGGTTCAAGCTTTGAAAAATGTAAAGAAGCCATTGATGCAGGCTTTACTTCCGTTATGATTGATGCATCTCATCATCCATTCGAGGAAAATGTTGCGACTACTTCAAAAGTAGTTGAGTACGCTCATTCGAAAGGTGTTTCTGTTGAAGCTGAGCTTGGAACAGTAGGTGGTGACGAGGATGGCGTTATCGGTGGTATTATGTATGCTGATCCAGAGGAATGCCGTAAAATGGTTGAGCTAACAGATATCGACTGCCTAGCACCAGCGCTTGGCTCTGTACATGGTCCTTACCAAGGAGAACCAAACTTAGGCTTTAAAGAAATGGAAGAAATCTCAAACTTAGCAGATCTTCCATTAGTATTACATGGTGGTACAGGTATTCCAACAAAAGATATTCAACGTTCAATTTCATTAGGTACAGCAAAAATTAATGTTAATACTGAAAATCAAATTGCTGCTACAAAAGTAATCCGTGAAGTTCTTGATAATGATAAAGTTGTTTATGATCCTCGTAAATTCCTTGCTCCAGCACGTGAAGCGATTAAAGCAACAGTTATTGGGAAAATCCGTGAATTTGGTAGTGCACAAAAAGCATAATTTTTGTATCTATATGTTACAAAAATACAGATGAATACACATAATAAGAGAAGTGTTGATGCTTTTATCGACCTTCTCTTAATTTTGAAATAAAAAATTTTTGGCGAAAATTCAAATATAAGGCTCATTACCAAAAGTTGTGGATGACATTTGTTAAACGTATGTCATGTGAATAATCAACCTCAAGTATGGTAAGTGAGCCAAAACAGTGATCAGGAGGGAATATTATGAAATTTTTTATTGATACAGCAAACTTTGAAGAGATTAAAGAAGCACACGCATGGGGTATTTTATCAGGTGTTACAACAAACCCATCGTTAGTTGCTAAAGAAGAGAATGTTTCTTTCCATGATCGACTTCGTGAAATCACAGAGCTTGTAGATGGCTCAGTGAGTGGGGAAGTAATTGCTCTAGACGCGGAAGGTATGATTAAAGAAGGCTTAGAATTGGCTGCAATTGCGCCAAATATTACAGTTAAACTGCCAATGACTCCAGCTGGCTTAGAGGCATGTCGCTTCTTTGCAGACAAAGGAATTAAAACGAACGTAACATTAATCTTCAGTGCAAACCAAGCATTAATGGCTGCTCGTGCGGGTGCTACATATGTATCACCATTTATCGGTCGTCTAGATGATATGGGTCAAAACGGTGTAGAACTAATTGAAACGATTGCAGATATTTTTACAATTCATAATATCGACACGCAAATTATCGCTGCATCTATTCGTCATCCGCAGCATGTAACAGCTGCAGCACTTGCTGGTGCACATATTGCAACTACTCCTTTTAAAGTATTAAAGCAACTTTTCCATCATCCATTAACGGAAAAAGGAATTGAAGGATTTTTAGCGGATTGGAATAAGAGAAAAGGCGAATAATAAGATTATATAGTGAGCCAATTGTAGAAAATTACTTTCCAATCATGAGGGAGAACGCAAAATGGATGTTTATAAAATTACAGGCGAAAATCGTCTACAGGGTACAATAAAAGTTAGTGGTGCAAAAAATAGTGCAGTTGCCTTAATTCCAGCATCAATTTTGGCGAACTCTCCAGTGATAATCGGAGGGATACCAGAAATTTCCGATGCATGGACGTTAAAGGCTTTATTAGAGGAAATTGGTGGAGAAGTTTCATTTGAGGATGGCAAAATGACAATTGATCCAACAGATATGATTGCTTTGCCATTACCAAACGGCAACGTGAAAAAGCTTCGTGCCTCTTATTACTTAATGGGAGCAATGCTTGGTCGCTTTAAAAAAGCTGTGATTGGTTTACCAGGAGGCTGCTTTTTAGGGCCACGTCCTATTGACCAACATATAAAAGGCTTTGAGGCATTAGGTGCGAAAATCACAAATGAGCATGGAGCAATTTATTTACGTGCTGATGAATTAATTGGCGCAAAAATATATTTAGACGTTGCCAGTGTTGGCGCAACAATTAATATTATGTTAGCTGCTGTCCTCGCGAAGGGACGTACGGTTATTGAAAATGCAGCAAAAGAACCGGAAATTATTGATGTAGCAACTCTTCTCACTAACATGGGAGCTAATATTAAAGGTGCGGGTACAAGTGTCATCCGTATTGAAGGCGTAGAGGAGCTTCATGGTACGGAGCATACGATTATTCCAGATCGTATTGAGGCTGCTACGTTTATGATTATGGCTGCCGCTTTAGGTGAAGGCGTTACAATCGATAATGTTATTCCATTGCACTTAGAGGCGATTACTGCAAAGCTTCGTGAAATGGGCGTAAAAATTGAAATCAGTGATGAAAGTATTTTTGTGCCAAAAACGGACCTCTCCTCATTGCAAGCCGTTGATGTTAAAACATTAGTGTATCCGGGGTTCCCAACGGATATTCAGCAACCACTTTCTGTGTTAATGTCTCAAGCATTTGGTTCCTCAAAGGTAACAGATACAATCTATACAGCTCGGTTTAAGCATATTGATGAACTTCGTCGTATGAATGCCAATGCACGCGTTGAAGGAAATACAGCTATGATTACAGGTCCTAGTAAATTACATGGTTCAACTGTAACAGCTACAGATCTTCGTGCTGGTGCCGCATTAGTATTAGCAGGCCTTTTAGCTGAAGGCGAAACAGAAATTCATGATATCTATCATATTGAGCGTGGTTATAGCTCACTTATTGAGAAATTACGTGATTTAGGCGCTGATATTCGACGTGAAACAATAATGGCTCGCGTAGCAGAGACA
This sequence comes from Lysinibacillus sp. RC79, assembly GCF_041262405.1. Classification (NCBI taxonomy): domain Bacteria; kingdom Bacillati; phylum Bacillota; class Bacilli; order Caryophanales; family Bacillaceae; genus Lysinibacillus; species Lysinibacillus sp. RC79. The sequence goes on along the minus strand of NZ_JBGCCD010000012.1, from coordinate 100,124 downwards.
AAGGAATAATGAGAGCTAAAAGTTTTGTACTAACTATGTTACAATAGAGGTAATTTGAATGTTTCGGTGAAGAAATATGCCGATAACGGGAGGCAAATAAAACAATGGAACGTAGTTTATCGATGGAAGTAGTACGAGTAACAGAAGCAGCAGCAATCGCATCCGGGAAATGGATGGGTCGAGGTTTAAAAATTGAGGCAGATGATGCAGCAACGACAGCGATGCGCGTGATGTTCGATACAATTCCAATGCATGCTACAGTAGTGATTGGTGAAGGCGAAATGGATGAAGCACCAATGCTTTATATTGGTGAAGAGCTTGGCCTACGTAATGGAGGGCCTCAAGTAGATATCGCAGTTGACCCATTAGAAGGTACAAATATTGTAGCGAAGGGTACAAATGGTGCAATGACAGTTCTTGCTATTGCAGATAAAGGTAATCTGTTAAACGCACCTGATATGTACATGGAGAAAATTGCAGTAGGTCCAGAAGCAGCAGGTAAGGTAGATATTAACGCTTCTGTTACGTATAATTTATTACAGGTAGCAAAAGCTAAAAATAAAGATATTTCAGACGTAGTAGCTACACTTTTAGATCGACCACGTCACCAAGCAATTGTTGATGAAATCCGAGAAGCTGGGGCACGTATTAAATTTATTCAAGACGGCGACGTTGGAGCAGCTATCAATACTGCTTTTGATGAAACTGGCATTGATATTATGTTTGGTACAGGTGGTGCTCCAGAGGGTGTTATTTCAGCTGTTGCATTAAAATGTCTAGGTGGAGACTTCCAAGCTAAGCTAGTGCCAGAAGACGAGGAACAGTTAGAGCGTTGTAAAAAAATGGGTGTAGACGTAGATAAAGTTCTTTATTTAGATGACCTAGTTAAAGGTGACGATGCTATTTTTGCAGCGACTGCAGTAACAGATTGTGAGCTTTTAAAAGGCGTTCAATATAAAGGAGCCTATGCATTAACGCATTCAGTTGTTATGCGAGCTAAATCTGGAACTGTGCGTTTTGTAGAAGGTCGTCACGCTCTTGATAAAAAACCTAGCTATTAATAAAAATTTCTTCTAAAATATACCTAGTGCATCTTTTTGCGCTAGGTACCTTCTTCTAAATTTTCAACCATCCCATAGTTTTATAAGGCTAGTTATGCTTTAATGTTTTGCATAGTTAATTAAAGTACCTATCGCTTTGCTTCAAACTGCTTCATTTCTGACTTATGAATGAAAATGATGACAGGTACGAAATGATTACAGAGCCTATCGTAAAAAACTTCTTTAATAACCCCAAAAATGGCAATTATATTTTGAAAAAGACTGGAGTTGTGCATATGTCTGCATTGACAATCGCTCAATTAGAAAACATGACGTTAAAAGAGCTTTACGCCCTTGCACGCCAATATAAAATTTCATATTATAGCAAGCTAACGAAAAAAGAATTAATATTTGCTATTTTGAAAACACGTTCGGAGCAAGAGGGCTATTTCTTTATGGAAGGTGTACTAGAAATTGTTTCGCAAGAGGGCTTTGGTTTCCTTCGACCAATTAACTACTCACCAAGTAAAGAGGATATTTATATTTCTGCTTCTCAGATTCGTCGCTTTGACCTACGAAATGGGGACAAGGTATCTGGTAAAGTACGTCCACCTAAAGAAAACGAACGCTATTATGGACTACTACAGGTAGATGCTGTTAACGGCGAAGACCCAGAGGTAGCAAAGGAACGTGTGCATTTTCCTGCATTAACGCCTTTATATCCTGACCGACAAATTAAGCTTGAAACAACTCAACGTAATTTATCGACTCGTATTATGGATTTAGTGGCACCTGTAGGCTTTGGGCAACGTGGATTAATCGTTGCACCACCAAAGGCAGGGAAAACTTCATTATTAAAAGAAATCGCGAATTCTATTACAACAAATTATCCGGAGGCGGAGTTAATTGTATTACTTATTGACGAACGCCCTGAGGAAGTAACTGATATTGAACGTTCAGTGAATGCGGATGTAGTGAGCTCGACTTTCGATGAGGTTCCAGAAAATCATGTGAAAGTTGCAGAAATTGTATTAGAACGTGCACGCCGCTTAGTTGAGCATAAGCGTGATGTTATTATTTTAATGGACTCTATTACACGTTTAGCACGAGCTTATAACTTAGTTATTCCTCCGAGCGGTCGTACGCTTTCAGGTGGTATTGATCCGGCTGCCTTCCATAGACCAAAACGATTCTTCGGTTCTGCACGTAATATTGAAGAAGGCGGTAGCTTAACAATTTTAGCGACAGCTTTAGTGGATACTGGATCTCGTATGGATGAGGTCATTTATGAAGAATTTAAAGGAACAGGTAATTTAGAGCTTCATCTTGATCGCCAATTAGCAGAGCGTCGTATTTTCCCTGCGCTTGATATCCGCCGTTCAGGTACACGTAAGGAAGAGCTTCTTCTTGAGCCTGAGCAACTTGAAAAACTGTGGGCAATTCGTAAAACATTCTCGGACGCACCTGATTTTGCGGAGCGCTTCATGAAAAAATTACGTACGACAAAATCAAATGAAGAATTCTTTGAAAAGTTAAATGAAGATATGAAAAAAGCTACTAAAGGTAAAGGCTTACTATAAACATGAATCACCATTGACTAGCAATAGTCGATGGTGATTTTTTTTTGATTAAAAAGGGGCATAGCGTTACATAAAAACTGAGATTGTTCCGATAAATATAGGCTCGCTTTGACTAGTTATACATTTTTATCTCGCAAAATCATAATGAAATTGATAATCATTATCATTACCAATATAATGGTAGCATGAAATCTTATTTTTAAGGAGACAGAGATGAATTATGATGCTTATATGCTTCTATGGCAAAATGCAAATATCCAGTTGAAGCAAATTGACTATGTTAGTAATACCGATGTTCGAATGACAAAGGTTTTAAAAAATAGCGCATTCCTTATCATGACAGCAGGAGATGCAGAAATTGTCATTGATGAGCAACCTTATCATGTACAGCGCTTTAGTATTTTCCATATTGGAAAGTCCCAATCCCTCCATATTACGGCACCAGATAGCATTAGCTACTTCCTTATCTCCTATAAAGGGGATGTAATTTACAAAGATGCTTTTATGCAACATTTACAGATGCAATATCAGCCATTCCAAACAACTTTCTCTTGTATACCTGCAAATCCAGTAGCCCTGCATACAATTTTGCAAGATATGTACGGCAAATGGCAGTCGGGCTCTATTCAAGAACATTTATCAGTGAAAGCATCCTTTTATGAGTTCGTTTATCGTGTTTTTCGAGAACTAGCTGAGGGGCAGGGGGAACCGCACGACATTGATAGGGCAGAAGCAGCACGTCTGTATATAGAGCAAAACATACATGAATCTTTATCCATACAGGCACTTGCTGATTTACTTAACATTAGTGCACGTCATTTATTACGTATTTTTAAGGCTCGTTATGAAGTAGGTCCACAAATTTATTTACAACAGCTGAGAATAGAAAAGGCAAAGCAATACTTGGTAGCAAATCAATACGGCATAAAAGAAATAGCTATTTCGCTTGGATTTGAAGATGAATATTATTTTAGTCGGGTTTTTAAAAAGGCAACAAATATGGCACCAAGTAATTTTAGGCTGAAATATACATCAAACTTGTCCGAAATCGCCATTACAAATGAGAATCATTTTCAATACAATAAGAATCAGCTCGCGCAAGCAATACAATTTGAAAATGAGGAAAATAACATAATGATGAAAAAAATAAGTAGGCATGTAAAGATACCATTTTTGCTAAGTTTGTTCGTTTTACTTGCAGCATGTGGAGAAGATACAAAACAATCTACTGAACATAAAGAGAATGAACCTAAGTCAGAAGAAGTAAAGACTAGAACTGTGACAGATGATAGTGGACGACAAGTAGAGATTCCAGTAAAAGCAGAACGGGTAGTGACAGACTGGTATCTTGGACAAATTCTAGCGTTGGATGTTATTCCAGTAGGAGCAGTGACAGCTAATTTAGACTTTGCAGCATTTTTAAAATCGTATTACAAGGAAGGTGGAATTTCCAACATTGGTACAGATGGGAGTGCATCATTAGAAAAGATCTTAGAATTAAAGCCAGATTTAATCATTACATGGAATAAAGAAGATGTAGAAAAATATGAAAAGGTTGCACCAACTATTGTATTTTCGGAAACAGCGCATAAATCGGCTACCGAGGAAATTAAAGCGATGGGAGAATATTTAGGTCGTCAGGACGAAGCTAACGCATTTGTTCAAGATTTTGAGAATCGTATAGCGCAAGCACAGGAAAAAATAAATAATGTTATCCCAGAAGGAGCTACTTTTACTATTTATGACGTATTCGAAAAAAATGCAACAATTGTAGGGAATTCAAGTGTGTCAGGTGGTAGAGCACTTTATCAAATACTTGGTATGAAGCCTCAAGAAAAGGTGCAGGAGCTTTTTGATACAAAAGATTTTACAGGTGGGCGTTATGAAATTTCCTATGAAGTGGTAGGAGACTATGTTGGGGATTATGTTTTTGTTATTAATTTCTTTAATAAAGAAGAGAAATTCCCTTCCACTTGGAAAAATCTCGATGTTGTCAAAAATAATAAAACAATAGAATTAGAACCAGAATATTATTTTGCTTCTGATCCACTCTCTGGATTACATCAAGCCGAAGATATGGCTGACAAAATAGTAGAGTTTACAAAGGCTCAACAGAAATAATGAAGATCAGGCGTGTTGATTAGGAAAAAATAGGTTTATTAAAAGGATTATTTTGTTGCTATTTTGCTAATATATTCCCGTTTTTAACTAATTGTAGCGTAGGGCTACTCGACTCCCGCAGGAAAGCGAGTAGCCTGTAGCGGAAATCAGCGTTTTCGAATTAATTTGAATGAAAAAAACGGTTAATCCACACACCTGAATGAAGATGGCAAAAAAATGTGAGCTACCTATGTATGATCGGGTAGCTTATTTACTAGAACACTATGAATGATATTGATAATAGGAGGCTTCTCAATGTTATTACAGCGTTTTTTTTCATATTACAAGCCCTATAAAGGATTATTTATTTTGGATTTTTCCTGTGCCATACTAGTAGCCCTTATCGAATTAGCATTTCCAATCGTTTTAAATAAGGTGATTGATGATATTCTACCAGACGGTGAACTAAAGTGGATTTTCATGGCGAGTTTATTGCTATTAATGCTTTACATAATTAATTCTATTTTTGATTTTATTGTTTCGTATTGGGGACATATGTTAGGCATCAATATTGAGACGGATATGAGAAGGGAAGCGTTTAGTCACGTTCAAAAGCTCTCGTTTCGTTATTTCGATAACAATAAAACAGGGCACCTAGTTTCAAGATTAACGAATGATTTAATGGACATTGGTGAACTTGCACATCATGGACCAGAGGATATGTTCATTGCTGCAATGACGATTGTAGGTACATTCGGTGTTATGTTTTACATTGATCCAACCTTTACAATACTAATTTTCCTACTGGTTCCAATCATCTTAATTTTAACGATTATTTTTGGAAAGTTAATGTCCAAAGCATTCCGTCAAATGTTTGGGGATATTGCAGATTTTAATGCACGTGTTGAAAATAATGTAAGTGGTATTCGTGTTGTACAAGCCTTTACGAATGAAGAGCATGAGATTAAACGCTTTAAGGCAAACAATGAAAGATTTAGAATGACAAAACTTTTTTCCTATAAAGTAATGGCTTGGAATGAAGCGATTTCAGGCATTCTCACAAAAATTTTGTCATTATTCACACTACTTGTAGGTGCATATTTCGTTTTAAATGGCCATTTAACAAATGGTGAATTCATTGCATTTATTTTATTATCAGGTATTCTCTTAAACCCAATCAATAAAATTAATATGTTTATTGAAAGTTATCCGAAAGGAATGGCAGGGTTTAGAAGATACATTGAATTTCTAGAAACAGCACCTGAAATTGCAGATCGTCCAGAGGCAAAAGCTATCAATGAAATTGGAGGAGAAATTACATTTAATAATGTATCGTTTGGTTACTCTGAAAATAATCATGCCTTACATCATATTAATTTAAAGGTACATCCTGGTGAAACGGTTGCGCTAGTAGGTCCATCTGGTGCGGGGAAATCTACCATCTGCAGTTTATTGCCACGTTTTTATGAAGTAAATGAAGGTTCAATAAAAATTGATGGCATTGATATACGAGATTTTAAGCTGCAATCTTTACGTTCACATATAGGAATTGTTCAACAGGATGTCTTTTTGTTTGATGGCACAATTCGAGAAAATATTGCTTATGGTGATTTAAACGCGAGTGAGGAAGATATTTGGTTTGCTGCACAGCGAGCGCAGCTTACAGATGTCATTAAAGCTCTACCTGATGGCATGGATACATTAATTGGTGAACGTGGCGTGAAATTATCAGGCGGACAGAAGCAAAGATTATCGATTGCACGTATATTCTTGAAAAATCCTAAAGTATTGATTTTGGATGAAGCAACATCTGCTTTGGATACAGAAACCGAGCTGGCAATTCAACAAGCCTTAAACGAACTAGCAATAGGCCGTACAACATTAGTGATTGCACACCGTTTAGCAACGATAAAGGATGCTGATCGAATTGTCGTTGTATCGAAAAAAGGAATTATTGAAGAAGGTACTCATGAGCAATTAATGGATAGAAAAAATGCTTATTATGGTTTGTATACAGCGCAATTCGGCTTGCAAATCTAAGCGGTAATTTGTCATTTCATCGTCATTCAGCGCAATTACGCCAAGGCGAAATTGATAAAAGGAAGGAAGTTGTATATGTCAGTTCTTGAAATAGATCGTGTGGCTATTGGTTACTCCTCGACGCTCATTGTACATGATTTAAGTGTGGCAATTCCAAAAGGACAAATCTCAACGATTATTGGTCCAAACGGCTGTGGCAAATCTACCTTATTAAAGGCCGTTGCGCGTGTACTACGGACCCAAGATGGAGCAGTTTACTTAGATGGAAAAGCAATTCATCAATTAAAGACAAAAGAAGTGGCGAAAAGAATGGCAATTTTGCCTCAAACAGCAACAGCCCCAGGAGGATTAACAGTTTTTGAACTAGTATCCTATGGCCGTTTTCCTCATCAAGCAGGGTTTGGTACATTGCACAAGGAAGATTATGAATATATTCATTGGGCTATTGATGTTACAGGTCTTAGAGAGTTTAGTGACCGTCCGATAGAGGCACTATCAGGTGGTCAACGTCAACGAGTATGGATTGCCATGGCATTAGCTCAAGGAACAGATATTCTAGTACTTGATGAACCTACTACTTATTTAGATTTAGCACATCAGCTTGATATTTTATTACTGTTACAAAAGTTAAATAAAGAGGAAGGACGAACGATTGTGATGGTATTACATGATTTGAACCATGCTTCTCGTTTTTCTCACTTTATGATTGCTATGAGAGATGGACAATTAATTGTGAATGGTCAGCCAAATGAAGTGATGACAAAGGAAAATTTACAAAAGGTGTTCAATATTGATGCGGAAATGGCTGTCTGCCCATATAGTAAAAATCCAATTTGCTTATCTTACCAACTGTACGACATGAAAGAATAGCGTTAAGTAGGAAATTGAAATCGTAAGGATTAAGGAGGAAGTGTATGACTACGTCGACAGGAGTAGGAGGGCTTAGAGATTTAGAGGAACTACAGCAGCGATCTCATCCAGTCCGTGGTGTAGTAGCTATAATTGTTGGGGTGATAGGGTTAATATTTGCAATCGGTTTGTCTATTTCATTTGGTGCGGCAGATATATCGTTGAGTACTGTATGGACAGCTATTACTCATTTTTCACCGGATTTAACAACACATCAAATTATACATGATATTCGATTACCACGAGTGTTAGGCGCAGGATTAGTAGGTGGATGCTTTGCGGTCGCAGGTGCGATTATGCAAGGCATGACACGCAATCCATTGGCTGACTCTGGATTATTAGGGTTAAATTCTGGGGCCGCGTTTATGCTAGCAATCTGCTTTGCTTTTTTCCCTAATTTATCGTACATGTATATAATTTTATGGTCATTTGTTGGAGCGGGCTTAGGTGTTGCGATTGTTTATGGCGTAGGTTCGCTGTCAAAAGGTGGTCTAACACCAATGCGATTAGTGTTGGCAGGTGCTGCTGTAAGTGCTCTATTAGGTGCGCTAGGGGAAGGCGTTGCCCTTTATTATCGTATTGGACAAGACTTAGCCTTCTGGTATGCAGGAGGTGTTTCAGGTACAAAATGGTATCATCTTCAAATATTGTCGCCATGGATACTGGCGGCAATGATTGGAGCTCTAATTTTATCACGCTCCATTACTTTACTGAGTTTAGGCGAAGAAATTGCCCTAGGACTTGGGCAACGTACTAAAGTAGTAAAAATATGGGGAATGGTGATTGTTTTAGTGTTGGCAGGAGCGGCAGTATCAGTCGTAGGAGCAGTCGGGTTTGTTGGATTAATAGTTCCGCATTTTATGAGATACATAGTTGGACACGATTATCGTTGGATTATTTCGTGTTCATTAGTATATGGAGCATTACTTGTTGTGTTGGCTGATCTTGTTGCACGGATGATGAATCCACCTTACGAAACACCAATTGGAGCGCTAATTGCCTTTATTGGAGTTCCATTCTTCCTATATATAGCCCGTAAAGGAGGAAAAGAACTATGAGTAATAGTTTTTTAACATTAACTCAACAAAAAGTTAAAAAGAAAAACTTCTTAATTCTGGGTACGCTAGCTTTACTAATTGTCATCACATTTGTCATTAGTATGAATACAGGGGTTATAAAGCTAACACCAATGGAGGTTATTCAAACACTTTTTGGTCAGGGGGATGCCCAACAGCAACTTATTTTATTTGAATTTAGGCTACCTCGTATTGTTATCGCTGTTTTAGTGGGGATGGGCTTAGCAGTTTCAGGGGCTATTTTACAAGGCATTTCTAAAAATGCTCTAGCTGACCCAGGCATTTTGGGTATAAATGCAGGAGCTGGACTTGCAGTTATGCTTTATATTTCATTTTTTCCATCTACTAAAGCAGCACCTGTATACTTACTGCCAGTGTTAGCATTTGTAGGATCAGGGATGACAGCTGTTTTAATTTATACACTTTCTTATCGACGTCATGAAGGAATTACCCCAATGCGCTTAATATTAACAGGGATTGCAGTAGCAGCGGGTATTAGCTCAGCGATGATTGTGCTGACGCTGCGTTTAACACCTGAAAATTATCAATTCGTTGCAACGTGGCTGGCGGGGAGTATTTGGGGATCGAATTGGAGATTCGTATTATCTTTATTGCCATGGTTACTAATTTTACTACCATTTGTGTATTCAAAGTCCCGCGTATTGAATGTTTTAAATTTAGGAGAAATAACAGCAGTCGGTTTGGGAGCTTCTATTGAAAGGGAGCGTCGTTGGCTTCTTGCAGCATCTGTAGGGTTAGCTGGGGCAAGTGTGTCAGTAAGTGGGGGTATTGGATTTGTTGGATTAATCGCTCCACATTTGGCACGTCAGCTCGTTGGGGCTAAACATCAGTTTTTACTGCCAGCTGCCGCACTTTTAGGGGGATTATTAGTGTTAATGGCTGATACAATCGGTCGCTTGATCTTAGAGCCATCAGAAATACCAGCCGGAATTGTTGTAGCAGTTTTAGGAGCACCATATTTCTTATATTTATTAGCGCGTTTAAAGGAATAAAAGGAAGCATTTCAAAATTTTTGATTGAGAATGAAAGTTATTATCAAAGGTAGGGTGGAATGATGAAAAAGCTAACTATTTTTTTAATTATATTAACACTTATGCTTGTGGGATGTAGCAGCAATGATGAGACCTCTAAGGATAATAAAGTGAACAGTAATACTAAAGAAGAGACAGGAGGTACGACGAAAAAGGTACCCACTATTAATGGAGAAATTGAAATTCCTACGAAAGTTGAGCGACTTGTAGTGGATGGATATTTGCCAACTTCATTACTATTAGGGGTAATGCCAGTAGGTGCGACACAACGAGATTTAGAAAATGTCCACATTCAAGACCAAATTGATGATATAGAAAATACAGGAGAAAGTGCAATTGAATCTATTTTAGCGTTGAAGCCAGATTTAATTATTACAGCGGATGCAGAATCGTATGAAAAGTTATCAAAAATAGCGCCAACGGTTGTTTTGCTGTACGAAACCTACCGTAGTGTGGAAGAAGAAGTAAAAGGGCTTGCTGAAATTTTAGGAAAACAAGCTGAAGGAGAAGCTTGGCTGAAAATGTTTGCAGAGAAAGTATCAGAAAATCGTGAAAAGTTAGCAGAAGTTTTAGATCCAAATGAAACGTTTTCTATCTTTGGGGTATTGGGCAAAGATTTTTATTTATACGGTGACGGTATTTATCGCGGCGGGCAAGCCATTTATAAGCAATTGCAACTAAAAGCGCCCCAAAGTATTCAAAAGGAGTTAATTGAAACAGGGGAAACGTACAAGCAAGTTTCTTATGAAGTATTACCTGAATATGCGGGAGACTATATTTTCTTAGATGAAACAAATGGTGGTAAGTTAAACAGAGAAGATTCTCTGTGGAAGTCAATGGATGCAGTGAAAAATAACAATGTATTTTATTTAGATGCTAAAAGATTTTGGCCGTTTGACCCGATTGCTGTACTTGCACAAGTAGAAGAAGTGACAAATATGCTGTTAGAAAAGAAAAAGAGTGAAAAATAAATGGTCATGTTTGTACAAAAAAGATGAAATGAGGAATTTCGAATATGACGTTAGAAATGTATGATGTAACGATTGTTGGTGGGGGACCCGCAGGACTTTATACAGCCTTTTATAGTGGGATGCGCGACTTAAAGACGAAAATTATAGAATATAGCTCTCAGCTTGGTGGTCGAATGTTAATTTATCCAGAAAAGATGATTTGGGATGTTGGTGCTGTAACACCAATATTAGGTGGACAGCTAATTGAACAACTAGTTGAACAGGCAAAAACATTTGACCCAACTATTGTCTTAAATCAAAAAGTTGAAAAATTAGAAAAACAGAGTGATGGTACATTTATATTAACGTCTTCAACAGGTGAGAAACACTATTCGAAAACGGTCATTTTAGCAGTTGGATACGGTGTACTTTCTATGCAAAAGCTCGAGATAGCAGGAGTAGATCGCTATGAAGTGACAAATTTATATTACACAGTACAGGAGTTAGAAATTTTCCATAATAAGCATGTTTTAATTTCTGGTGGTGGTAATTCTGCTGTAGATTGGGCAAATGAGCTAGAGCCAATTGCTGCTAGTGTAACAATTGTTCATCGACGTGATGAATTTGGTGGTCATGAAAAAAATGTACTAAAAATGCGCGAATCCTCTGTATCTATAAAAACACCTTATGAAGTGGTGCAATTGCATGGTGATGGTGATTTAATACAGTCCGTGTCAATCGCCAATAAAGAAACGGACGAAATAGAACAATTAGAAGTGGATGCAGTCATCGTTAATCATGGCTTAAAATGTGATTATGGCGCACTAGAAGAGTGGGGCTTAGATATTCAAGACGGAGTAGCTATTGTCAATGAAAAGCGTGAAACAAATATAGAAGGTATTTATGGTGCAGGAGATTTTGTAGATCATCCTTCTAAGGTAAGATTAATAGCAGGTGCATTTACAGATGGTATTCTAGCATTGAATAGTGCAAAGCTTTATTTAGAGCCGGATGCACCAAAAGTGGCGTACGTGTCTTCCCACAATATTCGATTCAAAGAACGAAATAAAAAAATAGGATTAGTGGATAATGACTATCGTGAAGTACGCGGTTAACTATTAATTTTTTTGAAGGGAAGTTAAATAAAAATCTAAAGGCAAACTATAAACATGAATCACCATTGACTAGCAATAGTCGATGGTGAATTTTTTACCATAAGAAAGGTATGAAGAAATATAGTAACCAAATGTATTAATTTACAATTTTCCGTTGTATAATTTTGTTATAATGTATAGGGAATGGGTATTATTAGTGGAATTTCGCACAAATTGCGGGGAGCAAAATAGTGAGGAAGTATTGTTTTGTGCATACTGTAGTAAAGTTGCAATCGAGGTATAAAGAAGGTTCCACTAGTTATGAACATAAAAAAAGAAAGTAGTAACAGTTATTTTATCTTCGATTGTTTTCTCATTTATGATAGATTCTGCAATCGGAGAAGTGTTTAAATTTTTTAAATAACTGATCGTTAATACATTCAAAACTATTGTCAAATGTATATTTCATATGGTAATATTGCTAAGTATGCAACGTGTACATATGTAGCCGACATATTCGGGCTATGTAAGGTACAGTTCGATAATACTCTGTTCCAGATGGTTCAGGGCGAGAGGAGAAAACGAATATGAAACAAGGAATTCATCCAGATTACAAAGAAGCAACAGTAAATTGCTCTTGTGGTAACTCTTTCAAAACTGGTTCAGTAAAAGAAAACATCGTTGTCGAGTTCTGCAACGAATGTCACCCATTCTATACTGGCCGTCAAAAATTCGCGTCTGCTGATGGTCGCGTGGATCGTTTCAACAAAAAATACGGTCTTAAAAACTAATGTTAGTTTAATACCTGCCAAGCATGTGCTTGGCAGGTATTTTTTTCAGTATATCAAGGAAATACGTTGATGCGAGTCTTTTCAGTATCCAGATCGACAAGAAGAAAGGGAGAAGACAAAAATGGCACAGCTATATTTTAAACACGGTGCAATGAATAGTGGTAAATCCATAGAAATTCTAAAAGTTGCGCATAACTATGAAGAACAACAAAAACCTGTAATGATGTTTACACCAGGCATAGATACGCGAGATGAAGTAGGCTTTATCTCAAGTCGAGTAGGCTTACGTCAACAAGCCATTCCTGTTAATGATGATACAAATATTTTTGAGCTAGTAAAAAACAATGCTGTAAAACCATATTGTGTACTTGTTGATGAAGTACAATTTCTAAAAAAAGAGCATGTTTTGCAGTTAGCATATATCGTAGATGAGTTAGATATTCCAGTCATGGGCTTCGGTCTAAAAAACGATTTCCAAAATGAGCTATTTGAAGGCAGTCAGTACATGCTTACATATGCAGATAAAATTGAGGAAATGAAAACGATTTGCTGGTTCTGTCATAAAAAAGCGACAATGAATTTACGTGTTGATGAAAGTGGAAAGCCTGTTTATACAGGTGATCAAATTCAAATTGGCGGGAATGATTCCTACTATCCAGTTTGTCGAAAGTGTCACGCGCATCCGCCGCTATAATGTAAACTGATTGAGTTGATTGAACTAAGAAAAAGTAGCATACATGCGGAAATTTCCTTATACTAAGTAGTGGAAATGAAAAATGTTCAAAAATATTCTTACGCGCTTAGCGTAATTCTAATTTAAAGTTTCTCTGCAGTTACAAAAGAGCAAACTTCATAAAAATTTAATAGAGGTGAAATCCATGTTCGATCGATTACAAGCAGTAGAGGATCGTTACGAAAGGCTAACAGAGCTTTTAAGTGATCCCGATATTGTGAATGATAGTAAAAAATTACGTGAATATTCCAAAGAGCAATCAGATATCCAAGAAACTGTAGAAGCTTATCGTGAATATAAAAGTGTAAAAGAGCAATTAGCGGATACACGTGAAATGCTAGATAATGAAAAAGATCCTGATATGCACGAGATGGTGAAAGAAGAATTCAACTTACTAAAAGATCAGCAAGAAGAGTTGGAAGAACGTTTACGCATTCTATTAATTCCGAAAGATCCAAATGATAATAAAAACGTTATTATGGAGATTCGTGGAGCAGCTGGTGGAGACGAGGCGAATATTTTCGCAGGAGATTTGTTCCGTATGTACTCTCGTTATGCTGAGACACAAGGCTGGAAAATTGACGTAATGGAAGCGACGCCAAACGCAATGGGCGGCTATAAAGAAGTTATTTTTATGATTAACGGTCAAGGTGCCTATTCAAAATTCAAATTTGAAAATGGTGCGCACCGTGTACAACGTGTACCTGCAACAGAATCTCAAGGACGTATTCATACATCGACAGCGACAGTTGCTTGCTTACCTGAGGTTGAAGAAGTAGATGTTGAGATCCATGAAAAAGATATCCGAGTTGATACATTTGCATCTTCTGGTGCCGGTGGTCAATCGGTAAATACTACGATGTCAGCTGTGCGTATGATTCACTTACCGACAGGTGTTGTTGTATCGATGCAGGATGAACGATCACAAATTAAAAACCGTGAAAAGGCAATGAAAATTCTGCGTGCTCGTGTTGCTGATATGTATCTGCAAGAAGCACAAAAGGAAATCGATGCCACACGTAAATCAGCTGTAGGTTCAGGCGATCGCTCTGAGCGTATTCGCACATACAATTATCCACAAAACCGTGTAACAGACCACCGTATTGGTTTAACGATTCAAAAACTAGATCAAATCGTCGAAGGTAAACTAGACGAAATCATTGATACGCTCATTTTAGAGGAGCAAGCATCAAAGTTAGAGCGATTAAATGATGACCTATAATAATGTAATGGAGGCCCTTCAATGGGCTTCTTCTTTTTTAGTGGATAATGGTCGTGAGGAAACCGCAGCACGTATTGTCATGCAGCATATACTTGGCACTAGCTATTCAGAAGTAATGCTACACCTTCAAGACGTATTAACAGCTGAACAAAAAGAAAAATTTAAAGAACTCATCGAAGAGCATGCAAGTGGACGACCTGTACAGTATTGCGTCGGTAGTGAAGAATTTTATGGTCGTTCATTTATTGTCGATGAGTCAGTACTTATTCCTAGACCTGAGACCGAGGAATTAGTGCTTGGAACAATCAATCGCATGAACAAAATATTTAATCATCAAGAATTGAAGCTTGCAGATATCGGAACGGGCAGTGGTGCAATTGCTATTTCTATGAAGCTAGAATGTCCAGAGCTAACGGTCGTAGCCACTGATTTATCCGAAGCCGCTTTAACTACAGCACATAAAAATGCACAAAGATTGGCGGCGGATATTGATTTTCAACTAGGGGATTTAGCAAAGCCTCTGGCAGGTGAGAAATTTGATATCGTTTTATCGAATCCACCGTATATTGCTTTTGATGAAGCGAAAGAGATGTCAAGTACTGTGCTGGAGCATGAACCACATAGTGCTCTTTTTGCAGAAGAAGACGGGCTTATTTTATATAGAAAATTAGCTGAGCAACTTCCGCCCCTTATGAATAAACCTGCCCTCATTGGTCTTGAAATCGGTTATACACAAGGGGAGAAGGTGGCTCAATTCTTTAAAAATAGTTTTCCACAAGCTACAATTTCAATAGAAAAAGATATAAATGGTAAGCCTCGAATGATTTTTTGTGAAATTCATGTATAAACTATCTACTTCTTGCCAACAATGTTGAGCAAGGAGGGATTTTTATGTTAAACGAATACAAGATTATTAGATTACCTAAACAAAATATTTTACTAGCTTTTGCAAGATTAGTATTAATTGCGATTGCTTTACAATTATGTATTTTATATATTCCATCATTAGTAGGTTTTGCGAAAGAAGCTAGCAATCATGAACAAGAAAATGATTTTCGTATACGCGTTATTGCCAATAGCAACACGACAAAGGATCAGCTTGAAAAGGAGCAGCTTGTCAAAAATTTAAAGCCGTATTTCAAGCAAGTAGTCGCTAGTGCTGGATCTAAAACTGTGGATAACGAGCAAATACTTTCATTAAAACAAGAAATTGAAGCAGAAATAAAAGAAAATTATCCACAACTTCATGCACAAGTTGTACTTGGGGATAACTTATTTCCACCAAAAAGACAGAACGCTGTACTTTATCCACAAAATTTATATCATTCGATTGTCGTGAAAATCGGTGATGCACGTGGTGATAACTGGTGGTGTAGCATATTCCCATCAATTTGTGAGCCCGATAAAGAAGAACAAAAAGTAGAACCAAAAGAAGAGAAGGAACACGTTACATTTTTTATATGGGAATGGATTAAAGGTTTTTTTGAATGAATTGTTCACGAATTCAGACAACTTATACACAATTTTTAGTAAGTTATAAACATTATGTGGATAATTCAGTGAAAACGAATAATTGAAGGAAGGTTTTAATTATGGAAACCGGTTGCAAGATTGTGGACAGTAATGTGAATAGTCAGAAAAATTATACACAGGCTGTGGATATCTTAAATGCAGGTGGAGTCGTGGCATTTCCAACAGAAACGGTTTATGGCCTAGGAGCTGTTGCAACAAATGATGCAGCAGTTAAAAAGATATTTGAAGCAAAAGGTCGTCCTTCAGACAATCCGCTAATTGTTCACATTGGCACGAAAGAAGAAGTTGAACTCTATATAGAACATATTTCAGAAGTAGCCAAAAAATGCATGGATTTATTTTGGCCAGGTCCGCTGACACTTGTCATGCCTGTAAAACCAAACGTGCTGGCAAACAGTGTGACAGCTGGTCTAACGACTGTCGGCATTCGTATGCCAGATCATCCAGTTGCGCTCGCCTTACTACAACAATTAAAAAAGCCACTTGCTGCGCCGAGTGCTAATCGTAGTGGGAAGCCAAGTCCTACAGAAGCAATACATGTTCAGGATGATTTGGGAGGGTACATACCTTATATTTTAGATGGAGGTTCTACTGGGATTGGACTCGAATCCACTGTGTTAGATGTAACACATGAACCTCCAGTAATTTTGCGTCCAGGTGGAATTACGAAGGAAATGTTAGAGGCTAAGATTGGTCAAGTACTTCAACCTTCAAAAATAGAGCAAAAATTAGAGGCTACTCCAAAAGCCCCTGGTATGAAATATACACACTATGCTCCTAACGCACCTGTACTATTAATTGAATGTGATTTGAAGAAAGTCCATGAGGCTGTACATCAATTACAAAAACAAGGGTATAAAGTAGCGTTACTTGCACCAGCTAGCTTTGTTGACAGTAAGGCTGATTTTTATTTCTCAGTAGGAGAAGCTGGTAGTAAAGAAGAAATGGGTGCGACATTGTACCATGCCCTAAGAGCTTGCGATAAAACAGCAGCTACAATTATCCTAGCGACTACTACATCGACTGAAGGGGTAGGAGCTGCCATTATGAATCGACTTGAGAAAGCGGCTGGAGGAAAATGGTATACTCGTTAATAAAATACCTATAAAAATAGTATGTTAGAAGTAACTTCTAGCATGCTATTTTTTGTATTGAAGATACTTAGACTTTTGTACTTGAGCTATAGTTGTGGAAAGCGTAGCGAGTTTTTACCATAACGGAAGGCGATTGTTCATTGTTGAGTGACTTTTAACACCTCTTTGTAAGGAAATTGTATTATGATAATACTGTATTTCCGAGCATAAAATGATAAAATATTAGAGAGTGAAGGAGTGCTTTCTTGCAGGGAATTCTTGCAGGTATAATAACGTCTATAGATGTGATTGGTTTATATGTATTGATACCAAATGTTAGATATCGATTTTTTTTGTCAGTTTGGACAGCTGCTTTGCATATGCTTTTCCCGTTATTAGGTTTCGAATTAGGACACTTTTTAGTGCATTTCCTCTTAGAGTGGGGACAATGGATTTCAAGTATTTTATTATTTTGCATGGGCTTACATTTACTATTATTTTCGCGAAAAGATGAAAAGGTGACAATTTCACCAATACTTTTAGCTGTGACTGCAAGCCTAGATACCTTTTCAGTAAGTGTTTCTTTTGGTATGCTACACTTAGAGAAAACAGTATTTATTATAAGTGCAGGTGTAAGTGCGCTTATTTGCTCTTATGGGTCATTAGTCATTGCACGAAGAAGTCAGGTCTTGCTTGGCAATAAATTTCAAATAATTACAGGAATTTTTTTTATCATTATGAGTGTACTAGCTATCCGGCAATAGAGAAAACAGTGGAGGGTGATAAGTATGAAAATACTATTTGTTTGCACCGGGAATACTTGTCGCAGTCCAATGGCAGAGGTAATTTTAAAACATAAACAAATTGACAATGTAGAGGTCCGTTCAGCGGGCATTTATGCCATGCCAAATGCGGAAATGTCTGCACATGCACAACAAGTATTATATGAAGCAAATATGACGCATCAGCATTTAGCAACACAATTATCAATAATTGAAATGGAGTGGGCTGATTTAATTTTAACAATGACAACAGCTCACAAAGATACAATCATCGCTCATTTTCCAAATGCAGAACAAAAAGTTTTTACTTTAAAAGAATATACAAGTGAAGGTAGCGTAGGAAATGTTGTAGATCCTTACGGAGGTAGTAAAGAAATCTATGAAGTAACATTTGCAGAATTAACGGAATTGGTAGAACGACTAGCAAAAAAACTTGAAGAGGATTGAGGGTCGCTATGAAAAAACAGTTTGGCTTACGACTTAAACTAGTATTATTTGTCAGTATACTTGCACTAATCACGTACAGTATCAGTTTTATTTTCATCGAATATTTACAACCTACCTTTTTCCCAGAGACTAATCGTAAACTGTTTGAAATTTTTACTTATGTGTCAGGGATTGTGTGGTCGGGTATTTTGGCTGCAGTTTTCAGTGTAATCTTAATTAAACCTTTACAGCAGCTCGAAAATTCAGCTTCCCGTGTAGCACAAGGGAAAATTGGACAGGATGTAGAAATGCCGAAAACAAGTGATGAGATTCGTTCTGTGGCAGAGGCATTTCAACAAATGGTATTAAATTTACGACAGATGGTTGAAAGTATAGATCTTAACTTCCAACAAACAAATCAATCGATAATTCAACTATCTGATGAAGCTGCAGTTGCAACAAAAAAGGCAGAGAATATTGCCTCTACCGTAAAACATATTTCTACAGGAGCAGAGGCGTCTGCTACAGCAGTACAAGATACAGCTGAAGCTATTGAAGATGTACGAGCTCTCGCAACAGAAGTCAATAGTAGAGCAGAGGCATCTGCATCACAATCCAAAGAGATTCTACATAATTTAACGACAACAACAAAAGCGATCGAAACGTTAGTGAATAGTATTCAACAAATTGCGGCTGGCAATAATGAGGCATTAGAAAGCATTCGCCTATTAGAGGAAAACGCTGGACAGGTAGAGCGTATCATTAGCTTAGTTGGCGATATTGCAGCACAAACAAATTTACTAGCTTTAAATGCTTCAATTGAGGCAGCACGTGCTGGAGAACATGGAAAAGGTTTTGCTGTTGTAGCTGAAGAAGTTCGTAGTTTAGCTGATGAAAGTGCGAAGGCGGTACAAGGCATTACTTCCCTTGTTCAATCTATGCAACAAAACGTTGAGATTGTTGTAAAACAAATGAATCATCAGGTGACATTTGCGACAAAAGAAGCTGCACGTGTATCAGAAACTACGACAGCGGTAGAAGGTATGTCTTCAAGTGTACACGAAATGGCAACATCGATTGTGGAAATTTCTTCACTAATTGAACAGCAAATGCATAATATTGAAACAACTGCTCGTCAATCACAAGAAGTTGCAGCCATTGCTCAAGAAACGTCAGCAGGTGCACAGGAAGTTCGCAGCGCAACAGAAGAACAAGCATACGCCATTGAGCAAGTAGAAAAACTAGCAGAAAGCTTAAAGATACAATCAGAAGAACTGCATAAAATGATCCAACAATTTGATAGACAAGCATAAATATGATTTTAAACTGTAGATAAACTCGAGTAAGTATCGAGTTTGCTACAGTTTTTTTTATAGTGTATTAAGGCTTGTATATGGTACCCGAAGAGTTGGGAGCGACGGATAGAACTCGAAGCGACGGAAGCGACGGATAGAACTCGAAGCGACGGAAAGAACAGCAGCAACGACGGAAAGGATAGGCAAAGCGACGGAAAGAAGAGCAGAAGCGACGGATAGAACTCGAAGCGACGGAAAGAAGAGCATCAACGACGGAAAGAACAGGCAGAGCGACGGAAAGAAGAACAGAAGCGACGGATAGAACTCGAAGCGACGGAAAGAACAGCAGCAACGACGGAAAGAATAGGCAAAGCGACGGAAAGAAGAGCAGCAACGACGGAAAGAAGAGCTACATCAACAGATAGAACATCAAACTAAAAAGGCTTCACATTACGCCACACTCGCATTTAGCATAGAATCTCTCTATATCGCTAACTATTGGTAATGCATAGAAAAATATTGATATAGTATGTCCACTGTAATTGAAAAGGTAAAAAAACTTTAGAAGCTAGAATATTACAACAAATAACCATTATCCGAATTTATCAACATGATATTCACAATATCCACAGGAAAATGAATTTAAAAGTGAATGATTTTATGTGAATTTACAAGAATTGTTCGTCTTTTAGGAGAAATCAGCATAAAAATGCAAGAAAAATCATGTTATTCTTGAGATAGAAGTGGTACACTAGTGTTGACTATAATTCGAAAAGAGGGAACCCAGTGAGAATAGCAATTTCTTCTGATCACGGAGGCAATAACTTACGTCGTGAGATTATGCAGCTGTTAGATGAGCTACATATTAGCTACGAAGATTTTGGTCCACAATCTGCGGATTCAGTAGACTATCCTGATTATGCAAAACCAGTTACTGAAGGTGTTGCTAGCGGGGAATTTGATAAAGGTATTTTAATTTGTGGTACAGGCATTGGGATGTCCATTGCTGCAAATAAAGTTAAGGGGATTCGTTGTGCTTTAGTGCATGATTTATTCAGCGCGAAAGCAACGCGTTGCCACAACGATTCAAATATTTTAGCGATGGGTGAGCGTGTTATTGGGCCAGGCCTTGCACGTGAAATTGCTAAAGTATGGCTTGAAACAGATTTTGAAGGTGGTCGTCATACGCGCCGCATTGAAAAAATTGCTGAGCTTGAGCAATAAGAAAAGCAACTAAGTTTGCTGACATATGTCCTAAGTTTAGTGTGACATAAATAATTTAGAAATAAAGGGGCTGAGCATAGTGGGTGTACAACAAATACGAACACATTTGACTCAGTTACTCAGTGAATTTGAAGAGCAGGTAACCCTACGACCAAATACTATTTTTGTCGTAGGCTGCTCGACATCTGAAGTGATTGGTCAGAAAATTGGCACAGCAGGCGCGCTGGAAATTGCAGAGGCGATTTTTGAGCCGTTGCAGGCATTTGCAAAGAAACATCAACTACATCTAGCGTTCCAAGGATGTGAGCATATTAATCGTGCTATTACAATGGAAGCAACAACAGCAGAACAATTTGGTTATGAACCAGTAGCAGTTGTGCCAGTTCGTACAGCAGGTGGCTCGATGTCCGCTTATGCGTTTACGCAATTTACAAATCCAGTTGTTGTGGAAGCTGTGCAAGCAAATGCAGGTATTGACATTGGTCAAACACTCATAGGTATGCATTTAAAGGCAGTAGCTGTTCCAGTTCGTACTTCTGTGCGAATGGTAGGAGAAGCGGTTGTAACAATTGCAACAACACGTCCGAAGCTGATTGGTGGAGAGCGTGCAGTATATAAATAAAATTACCTCTGAAATCAGTGGTATACAAATAACGATTATACTTAGGAGGCTTTTTCAAACATGGCATACGAAAAATTAGCAGTACAAGACAAAGCAGTATTAGACGGAATTCTTGCGGAAAAAAAACGCCAACAAGCAAATATTGAGTTAATCGCATCAGAAAACTTTGTATCTGAAGCGGTAATGGAAGCACAAGGTTCTGTTCTAACAAATAAATATGCTGAAGGTTATCCAGGTAAACGCTACTATGGCGGTTGTGAACACGTAGATGTTGTGGAAGATATCGCACGTGACCGTGTGAAAGAAATCTTTGGTGCAGAATATGCAAACGTACAACCACACTCAGGTGCACAAGCAAACATGGCTGTATACCACACGATTTTAGAACCAGGTGATACAGTACTTGGGATGAATTTATCTCATGGCGGTCACTTAACACATGGATCTCCTGTAAACTTCTCAGGTATTCTATATAACTTCGTTGAATATGGCGTAACAAAAGATACTCAAGTAATCGATTATGAAGATGTGCGCCAAAAAGCGTTAGAGCATAAGCCAAAACTAATTGTTGCAGGAGCATCTGCATACCCACGTGAAATCGATTTTGCTAAATTCCGTGAAATCGCTGATGAAGTAGGAGCATATTTCATGGTGGATATGGCACATATCGCTGGTCTTGTAGCTACTGGTGAGCACCAATCACCAGTGCCATACGCTGATTTTGTAACATCTACAACACATAAAACATTACGTGGCCCACGTGGTGGTTTAATCCTAGCTTCGAAAGAATGGGAGCAAAAGCTTAACAAATCTGTATTCCCGGGTATCCAAGGTGGACCATTAATGCACGTAATCGCTGCAAAAGCTGTAGCATTCGGTGAAGCATTACAGCCAGAATTCAAAGAGTATTCAAAACAAATTAAAGCTAATGCTAAAGCTTTAGCAGAAGTATTAATTGCAGAAGATGTTGAAATTGTATCTGGTGGTACGGATAACCACTTGTTACTTCTTAATGTGAAATCTCTTGGCTTAACAGGAAAAGTAGCAGAGCATGCACTTGATGAAGTAGGCATTACAACAAATAAAAATACAATCCCTTACGATACAGAATCTCCATTCGTAACTTCTGGTATCCGCATTGGTACACCAGCTGTGACATCTCGTGGCTTCAAAGAAGAGGACATGAAAGAAGTTGGTTTAATTATTGCTGCGGTTCTTAAAAACCCAGAAGATGAAGCAGTTAAATCGGAAGCAAAAGCTCGCGTCAAAGCTTTAACTGACAAACATCCATTATACGCATAATTTAATAGATAAGGCTGTGGTTAAAGTGATAGATTGCACTTTAACCACAGCTTTTTTTATTAGTTAAAAGTGAAGGCTGGGCATCAGCGTCACAGATGAGACCCTGGAAGTTAGAGGAACGAAGGCTAAGAGCACGTCCTGTGATAACGCCTTCGTGACCAACCCCGTGTTGTTGCCGCTTCGCTTTCGCGCAAAAAACATCTGTTGGCACAAGCAGCTTATCGGACGCTCCTAGGAAAGCTCCCAGTCGGAACGGAAATCAACCACACGTTTTGAAGATGAGCAGTTTTTTGTTAACATAGAAATAAAATACTCCTATTTTTGAATTTATTTACATAAACTTAGTAGAAAAGGATATATTATAGTAGAGTGAGACAGATAATGTCCCCTTGCGAAGAAAATTTTTCATAAAAGTGACAATTTATTGAATTTTTATGTACAATATTAGAGAGATTTAACTTCTTTCAGCGGAAGTTTCCCACCTCTATAGGTGGGGAGATGAATGCAGGTTTAAGTTACTTTTCAGCGGGTGTCCAAACATCCACTGAAATAGAGGAACTCAGTCTAAGAACGCCACGTCCTGTGGCAACGACTGAGTGACCAACTTCGTGCTGTTGCTGTCGCTTCGCTTTCGCACAGACAAAACACCTTGCTGCCGCTGCGTTAGCACTACGCTTTCGCGCAAAAAACATCTGCCGCTGACGCTACGCTTTCGCGCAAAAAACATCTGTTGGCCTAAAGCCTCCGGCGGATGTCACAGAATCGGAAAGGAGTTAATAAAGGATGTTAGCCTAAAAATCATCGCATCCATGCGATAACGGCTAACTGACCTGCATCACGTTGTTGCTGTCGCTTCGCTTTCGCACAGACAAAACACGTTGTTGCTGTCGCTTCGCTTTCGCACAGACAAAACACGTTGTTGCTGTCGCTTCGCTTTCGCACAGACAAAACACGTTGCTGCCGCTACGTTAGCACTGCGCTTTCGCACAAAAAACATCTGCTGCTGCCGCTTCGCTTTCGCGCAAAAAACATCTGCAGGCCTAAGCACAAAGCCGATTCCGGACGCAAATATGCCGAGGCATAATTGATAGAGATAGAGGGAGGAGGGACTGGATGGTTACTAAAACAATGTACATAGAAAATGAAATGCTATTAAATACAATTCGTAGGTTAGGTGATAACTCTAAAGAAAGCTACGTTATTTTTGATGCAACAAATAATCATTGCGTAATAGAATGTAATAATTCTTTTTGTACGCTTACAAATACTACACGTTCAAAAATAATAAATAACGATTATTTTTTATTGATGGGAAACGAAGAACAGACAACTATTGAAAAGATTAAACAAAAAATACATAGCGGAGTCATAGTGCAAGCAAAATGGCACTATAATTGTTTCGATAAACCTCCTTTTTGGGCAGAGATACAAGCACTCCCATTTCAAAATAATAAAAATGAAACATTATTTGTACTAGTACTTGTGAAGGATGTTACGTACTATCACACCGATGAATTTTTAATGCGCCTTGAGAAAGCTATGTACGAAGCGATTGAAAAGGACAATTCCTTTGATAAAAAGATGAGCATTATTTGCAGTAGTCTTGATGAATTTTTTATGCCAGATATATCAAGTATGGTACTTGTCAAAACGGAGGCAGATCAATTACGAATTTTTAGTGGGAACGATAAAACAAAAGGTTTACCGGAGCGTTGTGAAAACAATGAATTTTTTAAGAGAGTTATGCAAGGAGAGACATCCATTCTCGTTAAGAGCTTGGATGAAATTGATATTCCAATAGAACATAAAATGTTTGCCAATTCCTCTAAAAAGCTATTTGGATGGTTTATGCCAATATACAATCAACAACAGCAAGCAATTGGATTATTTGCGATATTTTTAGAGCAACATGACCAGAAGTTTTTTGAAAGTTTGTTTCGGAAAATTGGTGCTCTTGTTGCATTGGCATATTCGTATGCAAAAACACAAAAAAGGATATGGGATTTAGCCTATACCGATATCACAACGGGGCTGCCTAATCGACATGGTTTTTTAAACAAGGTAGAAAAAGAATGCGGTCAAAATGGCAATATCAAAATTTTAAAGCCGAGCGAATTCCCTCAAATTGTCGAGTTATATGGTCGTGAAGCGGGAGATGAGCTTTTAAGACAAATTGCCAAACGTCTAAATGAAGAGAAGTATGAGCATAACGAATATATCGCTAGGTTTACAAGCTCTAGTTTAATCATTTCAAATGCGACATCCGATGAAGGTTTCTTAAATTATGAAAGGCGTATAAAAGAGATTATTCGTCAGCCCTTTATTGTAGGTGGCAAGCAAATTTATATTACACTGAAAACTGGAATTGCTTTATATAATGATGAGATAAAAATGGTTGATGCAATTCGCTTTGCAGATAATGCTGTATCCTTTGCGGCCAATAAACCAGGTACTCATACGGAAATATTTACGCAAGAAAGAAATGATGTGCTTGAGCAGCAAATGACAGTGTTAAACCATTTGGCACAAGCATTAAAAAACAAAGAAATCTCGGTGAATTTACAGCCAAAGGTTGATTTACGGACAGGTGAAATTCAAAGTATTGAAGCGCTCGCTCGCTGGATTTCTCCGAAACTCGGTTTCGTGTCTCCGGCAATCTTTATTCCAGTGGCAGAAAGTGCGGGAAAGGTACGAGAAATCGATATTCAAATATTAGAGATAGTTCTTTCGTGGTTAGCAGGGCGTAAAAGATTAGGGAAAAAATTAGTGAAGGTAGCAGTAAATATTTCGCCTGATCATTTTTACTATGCTAATTTTGTGCAGGATACATTGGAGCTTGTTCAGAAATACGATATAGATCCGAGATATATCATTTTAGAAGTAACGGAAACTATTGGCCTAGTTGATTTTCAGACCGCTTTTTCTATTATTCAGGAATTAAAGGGGTACGGCTTTGAAACTTCGGTGGATGATTTTGGAACAGGCTTCTCATCACTAAGTTATTTACAAAGACTGCCGTTTACTGAATTGAAAATAGATCGAAGCTTTATTAATGCTATTAATGATGCTGCGACACTCGCTATTGTCCGATCCATTATTCAATTAGCATTAAATTTAGGAATGACTTCAGTCGCAGAAGGTATTGAAAGTAAAGAGCAGGTTGAGATTTTACGCGCACTCGGCTGTACAATAGGACAAGGTTACTTCTATTATAAGCCGATGACAATAGAACAGTTAGATGCAATACTTGATGAATAATCGCTTTTATATGTAGTAAACATTCTTGAAAAGGAATTGTCCCAAATTTATTTTTGAGACGACTCCTTTTTTCTGTTATACTAGGTGAGATAAAAATGAAATCCGAACGGTTAGGAGCGAATCCCTTTGAGCAAAGTATACGTATTTGATCATCCACTAATCCAACATAAGTTAACTTATATTCGTGATAAGAATACAGGAACAAAAGAATTCCGTGAGCTAGTAGACGAAGTTGCAACATTAATGGCATTCGAAATTACACGTGATATGCCAGTAGAGGAAATTGAAATTGAGACACCTGTTACAGTCGCTAAGACAAAAGTACTTTCTGGTAAGAAAATTGCGATTGTACCGATTTTACGTGCAGGTATTGGCATGGTAGATGGTGTATTAAATCTAATTCCAGCTGCAAAAGTTGGTCATATCGGTCTTTATCGTGACCCAGAAACTTTAAAACCTGTAGAATACTATGCAAAACTTCCTGCAGATGTTGAAGAACGTGATTTCATCATTGTAGACCCAATGCTTGCAACAGGTGGATCAGCAGTGGAAGCGATCAACTCACTGAAAAAACGTGGTGCGAAAAGCATTAAATTCATGTGCTTAATCGCAGCGCCAGAGGGTGTAAAAGAAATTCAAGAACAGCATCCAGATGTAGATATCTATATCGCTGCACTTGATGAAAAATTAAATGACCATGGCTATATTGTCCCTGGTTTAGGTGATGCAGGCGACCGCTTATTCGGTACGAAATAATACTGAACAGTTTACCAGTTGAATTCATTTAGTATGTAATTTTTGGCAACTTATAACTTTTGAGAGCGTCCTTCAATATTGAAGGACGTTTCATAGTATGTTAGGCGAATTACTTCTCTTGAAGTCCGGCACTTTTCTCATATGACGCAGATCAATGGAAGTAAAGCACTTTTCATACAAATATAACAAAGGACGGTGTAAATCGTTTTGATGAAAAAATGGAAAGTAATGACGATTTTCGGTACGAGACCAGAAGCTATTAAAATGGCTCCACTTGTATTGGAGTTACAAAAGCATCCTGAGCAAATAGAATCGATTGTGACGGTAACAGCCCAACATCGCCAAATGCTCGATCAAGTTTTAGACACATTTAAAATTACACCAGACTACGATTTAAATATTATGAAGGATCGTCAAACATTAATTGACGTGACGACTAATGCATTACAAGGCTTAGACAAAGTCATGAAAGAAGCAAAACCGGATATTGTTTTAGTACATGGCGATACAGCAACAACGTTCATTGCAAGCCTAGCTGCATTTTATAACCAAATTGCTATCGGACATGTAGAAGCAGGTCTTCGAACTTGGAATAAGTATTCACCATACCCAGAGGAAATGAATCGCCAGTTAACAGGTGTCATGGCTGACCTTCATTTCGCACCGACAGAAGTATCAAAGAAAAACCTTTTAGATGAAAATAAAAACCCTGAGACTATTTTTGTGACAGGTAACACAGCTATCGACGCATTAGCGACAACAGTAAGTGAACATTACACACATCCTGTGTTAGAAAAAATAGGTTCGGATCGTATGATTTTATTAACAGCACATCGTCGTGAAAATCTAGGTGAACCTATGCGTCATATGTTTAGAGCGATTATTAGAATTTTAGCAGAGCATGAGAATGTACAAGTTGTTTACCCAGTCCATATGAACCCAGCTGTACGAGAAATAGCTAATGAGATTTTAGGAGATCATAAGCGTGTACATTTAATTGAACCTCTTGAGGTCTTCGATTTCCATAACTTTGCGGCTAATTCTTATATGATTTTAACTGATTCTGGTGGCGTCCAAGAAGAAGCACCTTCATTAGGTAAACCAGTTTTAGTACTTAGAGATACAACAGAGCGCCCAGAAGGTATTGAAGCAGGGACTCTTAAGCTAGCTGGAACGGAAGAAGAAACAATCTACTCTCTAGCTAAGCAATTAATAGAAGATACAAATGCCTATGAAGCAATGGCAAAAGCGTCAAATCCTTATGGTGATGGACACGCTTCTGAGCGTATTGTGAAGGCTCTTTTGGGATTTTTACAAAAAAGCAAGTAATATCCCTTATTGAAAACGAAAAATAAGTCTAATGTACTAACCGTGATGAGTGAGCTAATTTGCGAGCATAAATGTGTCGTAAATTAGCTTTTTTTTGCACAAACGTGAACTTTGATTTTGAAACTATGAATTTCCATACACAAATTTGTCAACAATTTGACAAGAGTATAGTGGCTGTGAAGTTTTTCTCCTTTACTAATTGACTTCAAATATCTCCTATTGTATGCTTACAAAGGGTAATAATGATAAGGGTTTCAAATCGTAAATAGAGGTTGAAACACTTGTTACATCAAGTTTCTACTAAATTGACAGTTCAAACCATAAGCTGTCGATTTGCAACGTTTTGTGCGTTTCGGGGTGTAAGATATTTTTTGGGATTTACACCTGTAATTTCAAAATGACGCTCTCCCGTTACTATTCCGCTGTGAGTAGTGTTTTTCACTGCTCTTTTCTGATTTCACATAGTGGTCAGCAAACGTTTCTTTACTCGAAAAAATGATTCAGGAGATTATAAACCAATGCTAGATTTGCATCACATTATTGCTGTGCAGAAGAGAGCGTTATTTTTTTTGCTCGCACTCTGTGCATTAGGCTGGGGATTTACACCCTATCAGACGGTTTTTGCGGGCATCGCAATCGGTGCATTCTTTGGTACGTATAATTTTTGGATTTTAGTTCGCCGTATGGACAAGTTTGATCGATCCATTAGTGAAGGGAAGAAAGTAGGCTCACTTGGTACAGCGCTTCGCTTTGCATCAGGTGTAGCGGCAGTCGCTTTAGCCATTTCGTTGCCAAACTATTTTCACTTAATTAGCACGGTCATAGGGCTAATGATTCCGTACGTTTTTCTCTTTGTCGAGAGAATTGTGTCACATGTAAGGAACCGCTAATGTGCTTTAAATTAGAAAGAGAGGTGAAAAATAACAATGAATCATGAAGCTCCATTACAAGTAGTTGATTTTGGTTTGTTCAAGCTAACGTTCAACCTTTCAACTGTTATGATGTTACTAGTTGCGGCCGTAATCGTTTTCTTAATCGCATTTATCTCAACTAGAAGCCTAAAGTTAAAACCTACTGGCATGCAAAACTTTATGGAATGGATTATGGATTTCGTAAAGAACATCATAAAAAGCAATATGGACTGGAAAACTGGTGGACGATTCCACATATTAGGTATCACACTTATTATGTTTATCGCTGTATCTAACTTATTAGGTCTTCCATTCTCTATCGCCTATAACGGCGAACTTTGGTGGAAATCTCCTACAGCTGACCCAACTGTTACAATGACGCTTGCAGCAATGATTTTAGCCTTAACACATTTCTATGGTATTAAAATGAAGGGGACAGGCCATTATGTGGGTACATTCTTCAAACCAATGTCATTCATGTTCCCGCTAAAAATCGTTGAAGAATTTGCGAACACTTTAACATTAGGTCTTCGTCTTTACGGTAACATTTATGCAGGTGAGATTTTACTTGGCTTAATCGCAGGTTTAGCATCATCAGGTGCTATTGGATTCATCGGAGCAATTGTTCCAATGATGGCATGGCAAGGTTTCTCTATTTTCATCGGCTTTATCCAAGCCTTTATCTTCACAATGTTAACAATGGTATACATGGCTCATAAAGTGAGCGATGACCATTAATATAAAGCATATATCTTATGCTTGAACTAAAAAAAAACAAACAATTCCAAGGAGGAAATTTTCAAATGGGTTTATTAGCAGCAGCAATCGCAATCGGTTTAGGTGCACTTGGTGCAGGTATCGGTAACGGTCTTATCGTTTCAAAAACAGTAGAGGGTATCGCTCGCCAACCAGAGGCTCGTGGCGTTCTTCAAACTACAATGTTCATCGGGGTAGCATTAGTTGAGGCCCTACCAATCATCGCAGTAGTAATCGCATTCATCGTAATGAACAAATAATTCAGTTGTACACTGAATTCTAGTGGCGAAGCAGGAATCTCCAGATGAAACTTCGCCATTCATTTTGGAACTGATAAAAGCTATGTGTAAATATAGCTTTTTAAAATAGGTAGTTTTTCAAGTTATTAAATTATTATGTTGAAGTTAAAGCTCTTGAAGGGAGTGAAACAATCGTGTTTTTAGATTATCTTGTACTAGGCAACGCTAGTGAAGGTTTCAATGGTGGTGATATCGCCGCAACATTAATTATCTTCTTAGTGTTAATGCTTTTACTTAAAAAGTTCGCTTGGGGTCCACTTATGGGCATCATGCAACAACGTGAAGAATTAGTAGCTAGTGAAATCGAAGCAGCTGAAAAAGCCCGCAAAGATTCTCACCAATATTTAGAAGAACAAAAGAGCCTTCTTAAAGAAGCTCGTACGGAAGCACAATCGATTGTTGAAGGCGCTAAGAAGCAAGGCGAAACGCAAAAAGAAGAAATTCTTACTGCAGCTCGCAATGAAGCAAACCGCTTAAAAGAATCGGCTTTACGTGAAATTGAGTCTGAAAAAGAAAAAGCTATTGCAGCTGTACGTGATGAAGTCGTTTCATTATCTGTACTTGCAGCATCTAAAGTCCTTAGCAAAGAGATTTCTGAGGCAGACAACCGTGCTCTAATTGAAGAGACGATTGCGAAGGCAGGGGAAGCTCGATGAGTAATTCAACTGTAGCAAAACGTTACGCACAAGCGCTTTTTCAATTAGCGCAACAAAAAAACATTCTTGCTGAAGTTGGAGCAGACTTAAACGAGCTAACAAAGGTTGTCAAAGAATCTCCTGATTTTTTAACACTTTTAAATGCTCCTAAGTTCTCTATCGAACGTAAGAAACAAATGGTAGCAGAAATCTTTGCAGGTGCAACTCCAGAGGTTGTACACGCAGTTCAACTACTTGTTGAGAAAAAACGTGTAAACGAACTGAAGCTTATTGCTAACGCATATGCTGAGCTTGCTGCACAGGCACAAGGTACTGCAGATGCAACAGTATTCTCTACTCGTGCACTTTCTGCTGAAGAAAGCGCTAATATTTCTACAACATTTGCGAAACTTGTAGGAAAACAATCATTAAACATTACAAACGAAATTGATCCATCACTTCTTGGTGGTATTCGTGTTCAAATCGGTAATCATATTTATGATAGCTCAGTAGCGAACAAGCTAGAGCGCCTAAAACGTGAATTAATCGGTTAATAATTTAGAAATGTGAGAGGTGACATACATGGGCATCAAGGCTGAAGAAATCAGCAGTCTGATTAAACAACAGATTGAGAATTATGAATCTGAACTTAAAGTAAGCGAAGTTGGTACAGTTATCCGTATTGGTGACGGTATCGCTCTTGCTCATGGCCTCGACAACGCCATGGCTGGAGAACTTCTAGAGTTCTCTAACGGTGTTATGGGTATGGCTCAAAACCTAGAAGAAGGTAACGTTGGTATCGTAATCTTAGGTCCATACGCTGACATCAAAGAAGGCGATGAAGTTCGTCGTACAGGTCGTATCATGGAAGTACCAGTTGGTGAAGAACTAATTGGTCGTGTTGTAAACCCACTTGGTCAACCAGTGGATGGACAAGGTCCAATCAACACAACAAAATCTCGTCCAATCGAAAGTCCAGCTTTCGGTGTAATGGCTCGTAAATCAGTACACGAACCACTACAAACTGGTATCAAAGCGATTGACGCTTTAGTACCAATCGGTCGTGGTCAACGTGAGTTAATCATCGGTGACCGTCAAGTAGGTAAAACATCAGTAGCAATCGATACAATCTTAAACCAAACTGGTGAAAATATGATTTGTATCTACGTTGCCATCGGTCAAAAAGAATCAACTGTACGTGGTGTAGTTGAAACGTTACGTAAGCACGGTGCATTAGATTATACAATCGTTGTAACTGCTGCTGCATCTCAACCAGCTCCATTACTATACTTAGCACCATTTGCTGGTGTTTCTATGGCAGAAGAATTCATGTTACAAGGTAAGCACGTATTAATCGTGTATGATGATCTTTCTAAACAAGCATCAGCTTACCGTGAACTTTCACTTCTTCTACGCCGTCCTCCAGGTCGTGAAGCATACCCTGGTGACGTTTTCTACTTACACAGCCGCTTACTTGAACGTGCTGCGAAGTTAAACGAAACATATCAAAATGGTTCTATTACAGCTCTTCCATTCGTTGAGACACAAGCTGGGGATATCTCTGCATACATCCCAACTAACGTAATCTCAATCACTGATGGACAAATTTTCTTACAATCTGACTTATTCAACTCAGGTGTACGTCCAGCGATTAACGCGGGTCTTTCTGTATCACGTGTTGGTGGATCTGCTCAAATTAAAGCGATGAAAAAAGTTGCGGGTACACTACGTCTTGACTTAGCTGCATTCCGTGAACTTGAATCATTTGCTCAATTCGGTTCTGATTTAGATAAAATCACACTGGCTAAACTTGAGCGTGGTAAACGTACGGTTGAAGTTCTTAAACAAGACCTAAACAAACCACTTAAAGTTGAAAAGCAAGTTGCTATCCTTTATGCATTAACTAAAGGTCACTTAGATGATATTCCAGTACAAGATATCGTTCGCTTTGAAGGTGAATTCTTAAGCTGGTTAGATACAAACCACACAAACGTTTTAGATCACGTTCGTACTACAAAAGAACTTGCTCCTGATGCTGATTACGTAGCAGCTTTAACTGAGTTCAAAAAAACTTTCGCTAAATCAGAATAAGTTCGAGCTAGTCACTTGATTAAAAAACAAAAGGTGGTGAAATACCAGTGGTAAACTTACGCGAAATAAAAGGTCGTATTAATTCTACAAAGAGTACGAAACAAATTACGAAAGCGATGCAGATGGTTTCTTCTTCCAAGTTACGTCGTGCAGAGCAAAACGCTAAAGCGTACGTTCCTTACATGGAAAAAATCCAGGACGTAGTAGGCGCGATCGCTTCAGGGACAAAAGACAGTGGACATCCAATGTTAACTGCTCGTCCTGTTAAGAAAACAGCTTACTTAGTCATTGGTTCTGACCGTGGTCTTGCAGGTGCTTACAACTCAAGTATCCTACGTCAAGTACAACGTACAATTGACGAGCGTCATAAATCTAAAGACGAATACGTGATTTTAGCAGTAGGTCGTGTTGTTCGTGACTACTTTGTGAAACGTGATCATAATGTCGTCAGCGATGTTATCGGTCTTCCGGACCAACCATCATTTGCTGATATTAAAGAAATCGCTCGTAAAGCTGTTGGTATGTTCATTGACGGTACGTATGATGAACTTTATATGTACTACAATCACTTTGTCAGCGCTATTGCTAGCGAAGTGACAGAGAAAAAACTTCTTCCATTAACGGATCTTGCACCTGCTAGCAGTAATGCTTCTTACGAATTTGAGCCATCTGGTGAAGCAATTCTTGAAGTATTACTTCCACAATACGCGGAAAGCTTAGTTTACGGCGCATTATTAGATGGAAAAGCAAGTGAACATGCTTCTCGTATGACGGCTATGAAAAATGCAACTGATAACGCATCTGATCTTATTTCAGACCTTTCATTGCAATATAACCGTGCGCGTCAAGCGGCGATTACACAAGAAATTACAGAAATCGTTGGTGGAGCTGCAGCCTTAGAATAGGCCCAGCTTCCCAATGTCGTATAAGAATACGATAGGAGGATACACAGTAATGAATAAAGGACATGTTATTCAAGTAATGGGTCCAGTTGTTGACGTAAAATTTGACAATGGCCAATTACCAGCAATCTATAACTCACTAACAGTTAAGATTGAACGTCCTAATGAAGAACCAACAATTCTTGCATTAGAAGTTGCTCTTCATTTAGGTGATGATTCTGTTCGTACAATTGCAATGTCATCTACTGATGGCTTACAACGTGGAGCAGAAGTAACAGACTCAGGAAAAGCTATCTCAGTACCAGTTGGTGAAGTTACTTTAGGTCGTGTATTCAACGTACTTGGAGAAGTAATCGACTTAGGTGAAGAGATTCCAGCTGACGTTCGTCGTGATTCAATTCACCGCGAAGCACCATCTTTCGATGAACTTTCAACTACAGTTGAAATTCTTGAAACAGGTATCAAAGTAGTAGACTTATTAGCACCATATATCAAAGGTGGTAAAATCGGTCTATTCGGTGGTGCCGGTGTAGGTAAAACTGTATTAATCCAAGAATTAATCAACAACATCGCACAAGAGCACTCAGGTATCTCTGTATTCGCTGGTGTAGGTGAGCGTACTCGTGAAGGGAACGACTTATTCTTCGAGATGAGCGATTCAGGCGTTATCAAGCAAACAGCGATGGTATTCGGTCAAATGAACGAACCACCAGGTGCACGTATGCGTGTAGCTTTAACTGGTCTTACAATGGCAGAATACTTCCGTGATGAGCAAGGTGCTGACGTACTTTTATTCATCGACAATATCTTCCGTTTCACACAAGCAGGTTCTGAGGTTTCTGCCCTATTAGGTCGTATGCCTTCTGCGGTAGGTTACCAACCAACACTTGCAACTGAAATGGGTAAATTACAAGAACGTATCACATCTACTAACAAAGGTTCTGTAACTTCTATTCAAGCGATCTATGTACCAGCCGATGACTATACTGACCCGGCTCCAGCTACAACTTTCGCCCATTTAGATGCAACTACTAACCTTGAGCGTAAATTATCAGAAATGGGTATCTACCCTGCGGTTGACCCATTAGCTTCGACTTCTCGTGCTTTATCACCAGAAATCGTAGGCGCTGAGCACTACGCAATCGCTACTGGTGTACAACGTACAATCCAACGTTACCGTGAATTACAAGATATCATTGCTATCTTAGGTATGGATGAATTATCTGATGAAGATAAACAAACAGTAGAACGTGCTCGTCGTATTCAATTCTTCTTATCTCAAAACTTCCACGTTGCGGAACAATTTACTGGTCAAAAAGGTTCTTATGTACCTGTTAAAGAAACTGTTCGCTCATTCAAGGAAATCCTTGATGGCAAATGGGATCACCTACCAGAAGATGCTTTCCGTCTAGTTGGTTCTATTGATGAAGTAGTTGAAAAAGCGAAAAGCATGGGCGTAGAGGTTTAATACTAGGGACGAGGAGGAAAAAATATGAAGACAGTTCTAGTCAATATTGTCACTCCCGACGGCCCGGTATACGATTCTGAAGTATCAATGGTAATCGCTAAAACAACTTCAGGTGAAATCGGTGTTCTTGCAGGCCAT
The DNA here is from genome assembly GCF_041262405.1 of Lysinibacillus sp. RC79. Classification (NCBI taxonomy): domain Bacteria; kingdom Bacillati; phylum Bacillota; class Bacilli; order Caryophanales; family Bacillaceae; genus Lysinibacillus; species Lysinibacillus sp. RC79. Next base: position 64,737 of record NZ_JBGCCD010000012.1, on the reverse strand, counting down.
ATTCCTATGGTTGCTCCACTTGCAATTGGTGCAGTGAAGCTTAAAAAAGAAAACGGTTCAACTGAACTTGTAGCTTTAAGCGGTGGTTTCATTGAAGTTCGCCCTGAAAAAATCTCAATTTTAGCGCCGTCTGCTGAAATTGCTGAAAGCATCGATGTTAAACGTGCTAAAGAAGCCGTTAAACGTGCTGAAGGTCGTCTTCAAGATAAACAAGATAACATTGATTTCAAACGTGCTGACCTAGCATTAAAACGTGCGTTGAATCGTATCAACGTTCATGAGGGTAATATCTAATTCGAATTTTAACGGGCAGATTCAACATCTGTCCGTTTTTTAACTTTATGCAACCGTTTGAGAGTATCGCTAGAGAAATTAATATGGAGGAACCAACATGGAAATATATGAGGCAATAGGGCAAGAAGCTTTAATAGGGATTTTTTCGCATATATTTTTTATCGCTATTACTTTTTATGCGCTACAAGCGTTTATGCTAGAAAAAATCTTTAAGAAGAATAAAGTTTTTCAAATCCAATTAATTTATATTTTATTGAGTATTGCGATAGGATCAGCCGTTTCTAATTTCTTTCTGCAAATTTCAAACTGGTCAGGGAAGCTTCCGTATTTATTTTAATAGCCCCTTATTACTATCTTTATGTTAGTAATTGAATCTACATGTTTCACAGGGCTTTATAACATAATTTATGTGGTCCTTTGAAATATGTAAAAATCAGTTTTAACTTCTTTCAGTAAAAGTCTCCCATCTCTATAGGTGGTGAGATGAATGCGAGTTTAAGTTACTTTTATACAAACATCCGCTGAAATAGAGGAACTCAGTCTAAGAACGCCACGTCCTGTGGCAACGACTGAGTGACCAACATCATGTTGCTGCCGCTGCGTTAGCACTACGCTTTCGCACAAAAAACATCTGTTGGCCTAAGCCTCCGGCGGATGTCACGGAAATCGGAAAGGAGTTAATAAAGGATGTTAGCCTAAAATCATCGCATCCATGCGATAACGGCTAACTGACCTGCATCGGTAAAAACGCCACGTCCTGTGGCATTACCGAAATGACCGACATCGTGTCGGCCCTCGTGCAGGCCTAAGCACAAAGCCGATTCCGGACCAATTATGCCGAGGCATAATTGATGAAATTCATAGATTTTGTTTTTTGTTCACATATCTTTGGGTATATATTAGAAATTTCCGCTTTTCTTCCGTGTTATTGGTCATTCACAAAAAAAAATTTCATGCGTACAATAAATAAATAGCAAAATATCAATAAATGACGTAAAATAGTGATTTGGATGCTTGAACGAGCGTAAGAAAAGTTGTACTATAAAGTTGTTTGTTTACTGATTATGACATTATACTTCTTTTTAAAATAAAATTTTGATAGATTAATAGATTGAATTCGGAGGGACATAGGGTGGAAAAAATAATAGTGACTGGCGGCCAAAAGCTACAGGGGAAAGTGCGCGTAGAGGGCGCAAAAAATGCGGTGTTACCAATCCTAGCAGCGGCTTTACTTGCCTCTAAAGGAGAAAATGTAATTAAAGAAGTCCCTAACTTAGCAGATGTCTTTACTATAAATGAAGTACTAAAAAGTCTAAATGCGGCAGTTACATATATACCTGAGGACAATACAGTATATATAGATACAACAAAAGAACTTTCTAGCGAAGCTCAATTTGAGTTTGTCAGTAAAATGCGTGCATCGATTTTAGTGATGGGTTCTTTACTTGCTCGAAATGGCTATGCTCGTGTTGCTTTACCTGGGGGCTGTGCAATCGGTTCCCGTCCAATTGAGTTACATTTAAAGGGCTTTGAAGCTATGGGAGCAAAAATCTCTTTTGGTCATGGATATGTAGAGGCGAAGGCAGAAGGACGTTTAAAAGGCGCAAATGTGTATTTGGACTTCCCAAGTGTTGGGGCAACAGAAAATATTATGACAGCTGCAGCCTTAGCGCAAGGAACAACTGTAATTGAAAATGCAGCGAAAGAGCCTGAAATTGTAGACCTTGCAAACTTCATTAATAGTATGGGTGGTCGTGTTATCGGTGCAGGTACGAATACGATTCGTATTGAAGGAGTCGATACATTATATGGAACAGAACATCATATTATTCCTGACCGTATCGAAGCTGGCACATTTATGGTTGCAGCAGCAATTACTAAAGGGGATGTAACGATTGAAAATGCAGTCCCTGAGCATATGACAGCATTAATTGCAAAGATGCGTGAAATGGGTGTAGAAATAACTGAACTAGATGAAGGAATCCGTGTACGTGCTCCTAAAACATTAAAAGCTGTTGATATTAAAACTATGCCGCATCCAGGCTTCCCGACAGATATGCAATCTCAAATGATGGCCTTGATGTTAACGGCTGAAGGTACGAGTATTATTACGGAAACAGTTTTTGAAAATCGTTTTATGCATGTTGAGGAGTTCCGCCGTATGAATGCCGGTGCTAAAATAGAAGGACGTTCTGTGTTTATCGAAGGGCCTGTAAACCTTCAGGGTGCTGAAGTAATGGCGACTGATTTACGAGCTGCGGCTGCACTAATTTTAGCAGGTCTTGTATCTGAAGGTGTGACTAGAGTTACAAAGCTTCATCACTTAGATCGCGGTTATGTCGATTTCCATGGCAAGCTGGCTGCACTTGGCGCACACATTGAACGTGTACCACTTGAGGAAGTTATCATTAAAGAGAAAACAACTGTTGAATTACCAACAAACTAAATAGATTTATAAACCCTTTGCTTAGATGCAGAGGGTTTTTTTATAGTTTAATCCATGCTGGCGAAAGTGAAGTGTTAGCCTAAAAATCGCTCACCATAACGTGAAGTTGATTTCCGTTCCGGCTGGGCGCTTTCCTGGGGGCGTCGGGCTAACACGATGTTAGTCACGAAGGCGTTATCACAGGACGTGATGGTTTTAGCCTTCGTTCCTCTATTGCTGATCCCCAAGGAGTTGCCCAGCCTCCACTCCAATCACCTTATAACATGGCATGGCATACATTTTAAAAGCGCTAAATAGGAACTAACATCCTCTCATAAGGCGGAAAACGCTTCTTTTCCGCAAATACATTGTCACTAGATAAGACGGTTTTAACCTCCGTGCCACCTAACGCTCATGCTTTACATGTGCAGCCCCCAATCATGTTTACCATGCTTTACCTCCGCCAACGGCCACATATTTTGAAGAGTTCTAGCATATTATTCCTTATGAAAAAATGGATAATGAGTATAGGCATAATTTGTTTGATTGGTGCATTATATATGCTTCCTGTGGCATTTAATGAGAGACGCACGGTTGAGGATTCACCTTCAACAGCAGAGCAAGCTTGTGAAATATTCATAGAAGTGGAGGGGCAACAGGAGAAAATCTCTTTAGAAACGTATATAACTGGTGTAGTAGCTGCAGAAATGCCTGTTTCATTTAAAAAAGAAGCTTTAAAGGCGCAGGCTATTGCAGCAAGGACATACGCGTTGAAATCGACAAATTACGGTAAAATAGCCATCGCTCCTACTGTTGCTAGACAAGTTTTTTACGATAAGGAGCAAAGAAAAGCGAATTGGACTAGCAATTTCCCGGGGAATGAAAAGAAAATTGTCGAGGCTATTAACGAAACGAAAGGACAAGTTCTTCTATATAATAATGAATTAATTACGGCAATGTTTCACTCTACTAGCAATGGGAAAACAGAAAGTGCCTACGATTTTAGTGGCAATGATGTACCTTATTTACAAAGCGTTGCGAGTATGTCGGATCTATCATCACCAAAGTTTTCAGCGATGAAAGAATGGACATTATCTGAATGGAATGCACTGTGGCCTATTAAATGGCAAGCAAGTGATTTCAACCGTGCACAGTTCTTTTTAAATGATACAGGACGTGTTGAACGCATGCAGTTAGGTAAGAATGTGTGGTCAGGGCGAGAAGTTCGAACACTTTTGCAAATATCATCAACGGATTTTAAAATTTCATATAATTCCACCGCTGGAAAAGTGCAAGTGAGCACGAAAGGATACGGGCATGGGGTAGGAATGAGTCAATATGGAGCAGAGGCTTTGGCAAGTGATGGGAAAAATGCTGCCGAAATTTTACACTATTATTATCAAGATATTGAAATAAAAAAGATAGATGCATGTTTAAAATAACTTCTAGTTGTTCACACTGCAATTAGAGGTGATGAAAATGAGAGAGGATAAAAATAGTAAAACTTCTCAGAATCAACAAGATGAAAAAGTTCAATTACAGAAGAAACCATGGTTTTGGCCAGTTGTTTACGCTGGTGGGGCTCTAATGCTAGCAGGTTTGCTGCTTGGTTACAATAGTCTCGTATCAAAAGTAGAAGAGGCTCCGTCAACAAATGTAGCAGAAGTAGATTCAGGTCCTGTAGTTGAAACAAATGCAAAAACAGAAACAATGAAGTACCCGTTCAAGGAAGCGAATCTTAGTAAGATTCAAGTTTCACAAGAGTTTTATGAAGTAGAGGCTAATGCAGAGTCGCGTGAAAAAGCACTAATGGTATTTAATCAAACATTTACGACATCTTCCGGTATTACTCTTTCTATGAATGGTGAAGAATTTGAAGTACTTGCTGCTCTAAGTGGTAAAGTAAAACAAGTAAAACTTGATGCATTTACAGGCAATAAAATTGTTATTGAGCATGCAGATGGTAAGGAAACACATTATAGCTCTGTAAAAGACATTGCTGTCAAGGAAGGCGATGAGGTAACACAAGGTCAAGTACTTGGAAAAGCGACTGACAATGAGTGGAACCAATCAGCTGGCGTTAACTTGCATTTTGAAGTACTAGAAAACGGGAAATATATTAATCCGAAAAAATTACTAGCCTTTTAACTTATTTCAGTAGAAGTCTCTCACCTCTATAGGCGAGAGACTTCTACTGGTTTAAGCCACTTTTCAGCGGGTATCCAAACTGAGGCATAATTGATGATAGGAAAATTCGTAGATTTCAAATATAGTAAATGATAATTTACATTGAGAGAAACGAATACTAAAAAATGCATAAAAAATCGGTATTTTATCGTGAAAATGTAAAATGTGTTCTGAATAGCTTTGTCCTCACATAAGGTGAAGAAATGCGCAGACGTGCATCTGATGCCATTTGTGAAATTGTGTGGAAAGGACGAAGAACGTGCACGAGCACATTCGGAAGCGCTGCATACGCCTCGGTGAATTATTGATTGAGACGCGTGAGACTGTGCGTGTCCTCGCGAAAATGACAGGTTATTCAAAAAGTACGGTGCACAAAGATTTAACAGAGCGACTACCAACAATTCATGAAGCATTAGCTGAGCAAGTAAAGGAAATACTCGCCTACCATAAGGCCGTACGTCATATTCGTGGAGGAGAGGCAACGAAAAACAAGTGGAAAGAAAGAGCGAGTCATGAATGATTCGTTCTTTTTTTGATGCAAAGGACAAGCTAGATACATATATCCTCATAAAAGGCTACTCAAAATAACGTGTGGTCGATTTCCGTTCCGACTGGGCGCTTTCCTGGGGGCGTCGGGCTAACACGATGTTAATCACGAAGGCGTTATCACAGGATGTGATGGTTTTAGCATTCGTTCCTCTATTGCTGATCCCCAAGGAGTCGCCCAGTCTCCACTCCAATCAACTTATTCACATAAATACGTTTGAAATATGTCATCCCAAACTTTCAATAATGAAACAATACAAAAAATTATTTAAACGATTTCTTCTTTTCAATAAGTATTCATATAATTGAAAGAATGAAGTTCTATTCACTAAAATTAGGTGTAATTACCAATAGGATATGATAAAATATTCTAGATAAACAGATAAAAATGAACGTTATGTAGTTGGAAATGGCGGGAAGGAGAAATTATAAAATGTTTTCGAAAGATATTGGCATTGACTTAGGAACTGCGAACGTATTAATACACGTTAAAGGTAAAGGAATCGTCTTAAATGAACCATCTGTTGTGGCGATTGATAAAAAAACAAATAAAGTATTAGCGGTGGGGGAAGAGGCTCGCCAAATGGTAGGGCGTACACCGGGTAATATTACTGCAATTCGTCCACTACGAGATGGTGTCATTGCAGATTTTGACGTTACAGAAGCGATGCTAAAACATTTCATCAACAAATTAAACGTCAAAGGATTTTTAGCTAAGCCACGTATTTTAATTTGCTGTCCAACAAACATTACTAGTGTTGAGCAAAAAGCTATCCGTGAAGCTGCAGAAAAATCAGGTGGAAAAAAAGTATACTTAGAAGAAGAACCAAAAGTTGCAGCTATTGGAGCAGGCATGGATATATTCCAACCTAGCGGCAATATGGTAGTCGATATTGGCGGCGGAACAACAGATATTGCAGTCCTATCAATGGGTGATATTGTAACGAGCGAGTCCATTAAAGTGGCAGGAGACATTTTTGATAATGATATTTTACAATATATTAAAAAAGAATATAAATTGCTAATTGGTGAACGTACTGCAGAAGCCATAAAAATTACTATCGGTACAGTCTTTAAAGGTAGCCGAGACGATTCAATGGATATTCGTGGCCGAGACATGGTGACAGGTCTACCACGTACAATAACGATTCACTCAGAGGAGATTGAACGTGCATTACATGAATCGGTTGCTATGATCGTCCAATCTGCAAAAAATGTTTTAGAAAAAACACCACCAGAGTTATCGGCTGATATAATTGATCGTGGGGTCATCATTACTGGCGGTGGTGCATTACTACACGGTATGGACCAGCTATTAATCGAAGAGCTAAAGGTACCTGTGTTCATTGCAGAGCAACCTATGGATTGTGTAGCAATCGGTACAGGCATTATGCTTGAAAATATTGATCGAGTGCCCGCATCCTTATAAAAATACAATGAGGTGATTCCTTTGTTTAAAGGGTTTTATACAGTTGCAACTGGTATGATTGCACAACAAAGACGAACAGAATTACTTACCAATAATTTATCAAATGCAAATACACCAGGATTTAAAGCAGACCAATCAACAATTCGCTCATTTCCAGACATGCTCATGTCAAGTGTAGGAAAAACAAATGCATCTGCTAAGGAGCAAGCAGGCTCTCAATATATGAGCCAAGTTGGCGCATTAAATACAGGGATTTATATGCAAGAAACATTACCAAATTACATACAAGGCCAAATCTATAGCACTGATTTCCCGACAGATATGGCTTTGATCGATGGAAACTTACCGCAAAATGAAGATGGCACTAATGGATCTATTTTCTTCCGTTTAGCACATCCAGATGGTGGAGAATCATATACACGCAACGGGAATTTTACATTAGATGGTCAAGGCTATTTAGTTAATCCACAGGGACTGTATGTGCTATCAGACAGAGGTCAGCGTATCCAGCTACCGAATGATGATTTCCGCCTAGATGAGAACGGGGCAATTTATGTTAATAATCAGCAAGTAGCTCGTGTTGGAGTATCATTTTCAGCGAATCCGAACATGCTAAGTAAACAGGATAATGGCTTAATGCGAACAGAAAATGGTCAGAACTTACCGACAGCTTATGGTGCTAATGGCGTATCCTTTACACTGCGTCAAAATTATCTAGAGGGCTCAAACGTAGATTCTAGTCGCACAATGACTGATTTAATGACAGCATATCGCGCTTTCGAAGCTAACCAAAAAGTGTTACAGGCTTATGATCGCAGCATGGAAAAGGCTGCCAACGAAATCGGAAAAGTATAATAGGCGAACTGGAGGCGTTTGAACATGCTACGTACAATGATGACTGCAACAAACACAATGGGGCAATTACAAAATAAACTAGATACTATTAGTAATAACATTGCCAATAGCAATACAGTCGGCTATAAAACACAAGAAGCTACATTTAATGAATTGCTTTATCAGCAATTTAATAATGATAAGCAAGACCGTGCTGACCGACAATCACCTGTTGGCATCCGATATGGTTCAGGTGCAATGCTTGGACAAATCCAATCAAATCAAAAGCAAGGCTCTCTACAAACAACAAATCGCGACCTTGACTTAGCTTTTACAAAACCAAAGCAATATTTCAATATTTTGATGCCAGAAGGTGAAAATGGCACAAAAACAGTGTATACTCGTCAAGGTGACTTTTATTTATCACCATTAAATAATGGAACAGTAATGGTTGTAACTGCAGATGGATATCCATTGGCAAACTCAGCAGGACAAGCTATTACATTACCGGATAATGTAAAAAGTTTTGCTATTAGTAATGGGGGCGTATTAGAGGCATCCTATCCAAATGGAGATATTATTCGTACTGATTTAGCAGTGACAGAGTTCCAAAAGCCACAGCTAATGGAGAAAATTTCTGGCTCCTATGTTGGATTGCCGAATAATTTAGCTCAGCTTGGATATACACAAGCTGAAGTAGTCACTGAATTACAAGGAGCAAATCGTCAGCAAATTGGCATGCAGAGCGGTTCGCTAGAAATGTCGAATGTAGATCTTTCAAAGGAAATGACGGATTTAATTCAGACGCAGCGTTCTTATCAATTCAATGCAAGAGCTGTAACTTTAGCAGACCAAATGCTTGGGCTCATTAATGGTATTCGATAGTAAATCCGTTATTACTGTTTAGTAAGTAATGAAGAGGAGTACAATCTATGACAGACGATTCAAGTCGAGGTTCTATGCAAACAAAAGAAACCGATACGCCACCAGAAGAGAAGAAACATGGCTCAAATGGAGAGCAACGAGAGGTTCGATGGGTGCAAATACGGCTGATTCCGATTTGGCTCCGCGTTGTACTTATTATCATCTTAGTTGTTGTTGCAGCATTTGTAGGTGCAATGTTTGGCTATAGTGTAATTGGACAAGGTAAAGCTATGGACGTTTTCAAACCAGAAACATGGCAGCATATATTTGATATTATGAATGGTAAAGAATAAAATTATTCTTTACCATACTTTGTGTTTACATAGAATATCTTCATTTAGTAGATGTCCAACACCTACTAAATGAAGATATAGCCTCCGGCGGATGTCACGGATTTTGAAAGGAATGAATTGTGCGTGCACAATTCAAAATCCGGACGCATTGTTTATCTGCGCGAAAGCGAAGCGACAGTTACAATTACGCCAAGGCGAAATTGATATAAGGGGGAAAAGAAATGTTAACAGCAGAGCAAATTCAAGCAATTTTACCACATCGTTATCCTTTTTTATTCGTTGATCGTATCGTCGAATTAGAAGAAGGTAAGCGTGCAGTCGGTTTAAAAAATGTCTCTATGAACGAGGACTTTTTTAATGGGCATTTCCCGGGCTATCCAGTAATGCCTGGGGTTTTAATTGTAGAGGCGCTAGCACAAGTTGGTGGTGTAGCATTATTAAACGCAGATGAATTCAAAGGTCGTCTAGCTTTCTTGACGGGTATTGATAATTGTCGTTTCAAGCGCCAAGTAGTACCGGGAGATCAACTTCGATTAGAGGTAGAGTTCGTGAAACTACGTGGAGCAATGGGCAAAGGTCACGGTGTGGCGACAGTCGATGGAGAACTAGTATGTGAAGCGGATATTTTATTTGCTATTGGGCCTGAGCAGCCAAAGCAGGCTTAATTTGCAATTATAGGCTAAAAGATATAAAATAATGATGTCGAATAATGTCTTTACTGTTAATCTTTTAATAGTTTATCTTTATTCTTCACTCTCGCCTCTATAGGTAGTGTAGTTAAAGATATTACGGATTTAGAAAAATGCAATGGCGTATATGTGATTGTGTATTGAAATACATGTAATTTTAGTTTTGTTTTTAAAACGTAGGAGGATTAAATAGATGTATAAGGAATTGTCTTCAGGTATTAAAATTAGCATTACGCGTTCGATTTCAACATCTTTTGAATCATACTTAGCAAGTATTGATTGGAAAGAAGAGCGTTTTTCTATGGAAGACTTCATTGCTAGCTGGCAAAATTATTTTAAAGAAAATGCCGCATGGATCGAAAAAATCCCAGCAGATGTTTTGATGAGTACTGAATTCCATGAAGAGATGGCACAGAAAATCGATGAAGTAATTGCAAAAATTTTAAATGAAGAACCAACAGCTAAGCAAATTGAAACAATCGAGGCATTGCAAAAAGAGCTAGGTACAAACTATGGCTACAATTGTAAAGCTGAAGCAGCCTACATTGAACAATTGTTAAAAGAAAAACAAAAATAGTTTGTACAAAAATCGGATAGTTCCCTCCTTTCCCGGGCAATCTATGTAAGATCACAAATGCACACGTTGTATTTGATGACATAGCACCGAAGAAAGGAGGTTTTTTCTTATGTGGAGAATGTCATTTTTGGCCATCATTCTTGCTACTGTATTTCTTGGAGGTTGTAACTGGGGAAACAAAGCAGTTGAAACAAGACCAGTGGAGAATGTTAAACACGACGTTCGTCGAGGTGTTGAAAACGTTGTAGAACCGACTCGAAGAAATGACGTTTACAATCGTGACGTAAATGGTGTTAACCGTAACACTGTTCTTCCTGAAGCTACAACTCCAGGCACTACTACTACACCAAGAACAACAACACCAGGTACGACAACAGTACCAGGAACAACAACACCAGGAACAAATGCTGATTTAAATGGTACAAATGGCTATAACAACGTACCAAATGCAAACGGCGTTGTTAAAGAAAAGATCGTCGAAGAGAAAGTAACGCGATAATATAAAAAAGAGTGTTTCCAATTATATGGAACACTCTTTTTTTCATTTCGAATTCGCGAAAGGGGAAATACCCGGAAGAGAAGTGAAAACCCGCGGAAGAGAGGGAAATACCCGCGGAAGAGAAGTGAATACCCGCGAAGAGAGTGAAAATACCCGCGCGGTAAGCCCAGCGCGAAGGTAAAAAACCCGCGCAAAAATCATCAGGAAGAGCGGAAAAATGGCTTCATATAGTCCACTAAATTTTCGAGTAATTGGTAAACGCGATTTTTATAAGAACCTGTATAGGGAAATTGAAATTTTCTAAGTAAGCGATTTGCAGCATCACTGGAATGAATATCGAAGAATTCACGTAACTGTTTATTGGTAATTGTTGATCCAACTAAGTATCGATAATCTTGTAAAGCTTCAGCAAAAATTTCTTCGCTTGCAAATTGACAGTATGAACATCTCCAAATCCCGCGAGCATAATGCATTTGAGACTTATATCGGCATTTCGGACAAAGCACACCTTGGCGATATCTTGATGAATCAATAGGAGCCGGAATTTTCGATGACTGATGTCTACAAGGGAATTGTTGAGCTATTTGAGTTAGCTGTTCATCGCTTAAAATGGCTTGTGTATATTTTCTAAAGAGGGAATGAAGATGTTTTTGAAGTCCTGAAACATGGAAAATCGGAATTGTTTTTGGATGACTTGCAATGATAGCAGAGGGATTAGCGATGATAACCGCACCCTCAATGGGGAGAGAATAGTTTTGGAAAATAACTTTAAGAAATTGCATATGTCGTTGAGTCTGAGTAATTGCATTTGGAAATCCTTCAACAGTTCCATCTGGCTTTGTTCGAATACATTGATGAGTAATATCGTCAAAATCAAGACGTCCGTTAATATTTTTTATTTCAACAACTAGCATAAAATTACTGCAAATGAAAAGTGTATCGAGTTGATGTGAATGCTGTGCAGAATTCATCAGAATTAAATTATGTAACACTAAAAAAGTATAGGGACATACTAATTCAAGCCATTCACGGTCAACTTTTTTTTCACCAGCAAAGCCAGCATCGAATCTTCGAAATTGCTCATGATAATAGCTGAAATCAGGGTCCTCTTCGAACAACCGCCTCTTTAAAGCCTCAAGCCACAATAATTTTAATGGCTTTTCCCTAACAGCAATATTCAAGTGTAGTTACCTCCTATAATTTTTACATCGTATTCTACCTTAAAATCTCTACCTGTCCAATAAAAAAAACGATGCAAATTTTTGCATCGTTCAATCAAGTTCAATCATTTTTGAGTTTTGGTCGTTCTTTCATATCGTGTGTGAAGCGGTCCAATAACTTATCTAAAGTAACTCCCTCAGCTAGTAACTCGGCAAGTAATTGCTCGGCATATTTCGAGCGTTTTGTTTTTAGCGTTCCTTTTAAAAGGACAGAGATGTGCTCGCCAATTTCTTGAACTGTATGTACGACAACCTGAAAAGGAGCAGGCTCATTATCTGGAAATGAAATAACTGCACGTACATTAAAGACAGTAGCATTCGCTAAAAGTTCTTCGAAAGTTGAACGATATTGCCGGTCCATAAATAGTTCAAGAACCCAAGATTGATGGCTGTTTTCCTGGTTAATAATAATACCATCGACTAAAGGGAAAGGTTGCATGCCGTCTTTTGTGACAAGGTCAAAGGAAAGCATCTTAAATGTTTTCAATATGTAATATCCTCCTAAGTCGGTCATCTATTTTAGTATAACATATTCAACTAGCCCTGTTTACGATAGGGTCACTGCTGTGTTTTCGCACAATCTGCAAAAACAGCGAAATTGCATATTTCAACAATTAGCATTTGCTATTACAGCGAAAAGCATTCAGCTCAAAAAATCATTCAATAATTGAAAAGTAAAAGCCTCAATATACCTAATTTATGATTAAAAACTAAGGGAAATGATAAAAATCGACTTTTGCCAATGCTGGATTAATTTTTGTAAGATGAGAGCAATCAAAAGCAAAGGAGGTGAATCAATGAATCAAGTCGGACTGGTCGGAAGATTAACAAAAGATCCAGTGTTACGACACTTATCTGAAAATCGCGTGCAAACACATTTTACTCTAGCCATTAATCGCAATTACAAAAACAGTCGTGGGGAAGTGGATGCTGACTTTATTCTTTGTTCAGTTTGGGGAAGACTTGCAGAGCATATCGTCAAATATTGCGGAAAAGGCTCATTAATTGGGGCAAATGGTCGTATTCAATCAAGATCATTTTTAAATGAAGAAAGCACAAAGGTTTATATAACAGAAGTAGTCGTAGAAGATGTCCGATTTTATCAGCTTAAGCCAAGGGATAGCGAAGGGGCAATTGTGTTGCCAAAGCCACCTGATGAACAAGACGGCTTAAAGGATTTTGTGCTACCTGAGCCAGAAGTGCAATTACCAGTAGTATAGCAGTTCCTAAATGGTACATACGGGGCAAGTGACAAGTACCAAGTTGTCTGATCCGCCATTCTCCTTCTATTACTTGCACCGTAATCAATTTAGAAAGGAATGATGTATACCTTTTATAACGTAGTTCATTGCTGAAGACCGCACAGCAATGAGCATTTTACACACAACTAAATATAAATATGAAGTAAGTAGGGAAGAAGTAACTGCAATATCCACTGAAATAAAAGAGCGCCAAGAACGTTGTGCTCTTGGCGCATCTACTCAGTTTTAAAAATCGAGTTTCATTAAATCACGAAGTTCGTCATCTTCTAACTCAGTTAACCACTTGCTTGATTGGATTAGTTCTTCTGATAATGCAGATTTCTGGGCTAGCATTTTATCGATTTTTTCTTCGATAGTACCAATTGTAACAAACTTATGCACTTGTACAAATTGTGTTTGACCAATTCGATATGCACGGTCTGTCGCTTGATTTTCAACGGCAGGATTCCACCAGCGATCTGCGTGTAATACATGATTTGCAGCTGTTAAATTGAGCCCTGTTCCACCTGCTTTTAAGGAAAGGATAAATATTGGGAAATCTCCTGCCTGAAAAGCCTCTACTAAGCGGTCACGCTGCTGCTTAGGCATTGCACCTGTTAAGAACGGTGCATCAATATTATATAGTTCACTAAAACAATGCTGTAGTAATTGTCCCATTCCGATATATTGTGTGAAAATGAGGCACTGCTCGCCGTTGTCCACGATTTCTGTAGCCATTTGCACGATACTTTCTAATTTCGTAGAACGAGTTAGCATTGATTCGGCATCCTCGAAAGGTTCTTTTAAATACAAGGCAGGATGATTACATAATTGCTTTAACTTATTGAGCATCTTTAAGACGCGTCCCTTTTTTTGAAAGCCTGTTAATTGCTCCAGCTGATCGAGCGTCTCTAATATATATCCTTCATATAGAGATGCTTGCTCAGTTGTTAATGGGCAATACTCATGAGACTCTTGTTTATCCGGTAAGTTAAGCTGTAAGTGTGGGTCACGTTTTGTACGGCGAAGTAAAAACGGTTGTATTTTTGCACGTAGCTTCTGTTTATGTGACTCAGACTCATCGCGTTCTATCGGTAAAATAAATTCTTCATTAAAGCGACCGAAGCTACCTAAATAGCCTTTATGGATAAAATCAAAAATTGCCCATAGCTCCGATAAACGGTTTTCCACAGGTGTACCTGTCAAAGCAATATGATGAGCACCCTGTAATTTACGAATAGCCCTTGATTGTAGCGTTTGCATATTTTTAATATTTTGGGCTTCATCTAGTACAACTGCTGCCCATTCTACTTCCTGTAAAAACTCAGCATCCTGTGATACCGTGCCATAGGTAGATAAAATCACATGTGGTTTTTCTCTTTCTACTAGCTGTTTAAAAGCATCCTCTTTTGCTCGATTCGCCTGATAATGCGTATGCACAGTCAAGGAAGGAGCAAAACGAGCTAGTTCCTTTTGCCAATTGCCTAGCACGGACGTAGGGCAAATAATGATAGATGGCTTTGTATCCCTAGTTGTTTCATTAAGATGTAGCAAATATGAAATAAGCTGAACCGTTTTACCAAGACCCATATCATCGGCTAGACATGCACCAAAGCCTTGTTCGCGCATGAAGACAAGCCATTCAAAGCCCTCATGCTGATAAGGACGTAATTCAGCCTGCAAAGATGTAGGGACTGGTACTGTTGGAAGTCCTTTTTTCTCCTGAAGCTGCTCCATAAAGGATTTAAGCGATTTTTGCAATTCAAATGCAAAAATCGGATCATCTCGCATTGCATCATCGGCATCCTCTTCTTCAAGAGGTAAGGATAAATCCTCTGGAAGCTCACGAAATAGCAATTCACGAACAGTCCAGCTTTCATCATCTGCTTGCTGCATCAATGCACGCATTTCTTGCATCCAGTTTGCATCGACTCGAAACCATTCAGTACCAATACGAATGAATTCGCGTTTCTCATCCACAAGCTTTTTAAATTGCTCAGGTGAAATGGACTGTCCATTCATAGAAAACTGCCATTTGAACGTTAAAATATCGTCTAGTCCAGCAACCTTCTTTGTCGCTACATTGCCAGTACTTACGCGAACACGCATTTTTGATTGTTTTAAATCCTTTAGCCAAGCCGGTAATACAACGTCAAAGCCGAGTGCCTGTAATCTTGCTAAATCCTCACGTAAAAATGTTCGAACTTGTAAATCCTCGAGCATAATACGGATGAAAATATCGCTACGTAAATCTTCAACAGCAAGAAGATCTACAATTTGTCCTTGTTGTTGTTCAATAGCATCAGCATACATTTGCCACTTTGCCGGAAGAGCATCAGCAATTGGTAGTGACTGCTTTCGCATAGCAGGCGTCCAGTGGTTTTTGGTTGTAGCCGTGCTAAGTACTGTTTCTAAAAGCCAAACATCTGAATCTTCCTCAGGCTCACTTAAGCGTAGGGAGACAGTAACTGCACCTGCCTGTCGTTCCTGCTCTAATGGCCAGCCACCACGCAAGAAAAATGGAATTAGCTTTGGTAAATCAGATAATACAAGACCTGCTTGAGCTAGTTTTTGCTGCACTGCCGTTTCTAATAAACCTGTATCTTCACCGTCTATAGGGAATGTTAGCGCGGAAAAATCATCTGCAATATTTGCGTATGACCAGAGCGAGGATTCCTGCCAATACGTTTGTAAAGCAGACGCTTTTTCTAGCCATACCTGACTTTCTGCGTTCGCACCTTGCCATGCAATAAAAGGATGCGAATAGCGCTGTGAAAAAATATCAAGGAGCTCAGAGGTTGAAACGTCAATCGTAAGTTCTGAACGATTGGTTAATAAACCATAGACATTCACTTCATAGTTAAAAAATAATGAAGAAATGAGTGAGTCTGCATCCATTGCTGCACCATCAGCAGTAAATCCCTGTAACGTAAAATATCCTTCCTGTCCTGCATTAATACGAAGCTGTAGTTTTTTTGAAAACGGGGAAGGAGCATTTATAGTCATCATACTAAGTTTCCTTTCTCAATTTCTTCCTGTAATGCACGAAGTCGTTTATACTCTGCACGGATTGTTTGCATGTATGTTTCAAAATAAGCAGTTTTGCCAGCACGCTTTGCCGCACTGCGCATACTTTTCCAGATTCGTACAGCCTGCTTATAGTTCATACGTGATTTTTGTGTAATTTCAGCCATGGCATATAGATGATACAAGGGCAATACTGTTGCAGGCGCAACCTGAAGCACATCTTTCAATCCACACATTTCTAAATAAGAAAGGGAGGAGAGATTTAACTGATGGAGGGCTGCCCATTCACGATAACGTCCTTTTTTAATAAGAAAGAACGAAAACGGTTGAAGCCCATAAACACCAAATGCACTATATAATGTAGCTTCCTGTTCCTCCGTAAGCTGTATGTCTTCGTATAAAAGCTGAAATTGCCTTACGTATTGAGCACGTTTTACAACTGGCACAGTTTGCTGTAAAAAGACTTCGGTAAATGGTAGCATCGCACGTAAAATAATTGACAGCGCATGTGATTCGCCAGCACGTTTTGCAAATGTAGCCAGTTCAAATAGATCCTGCATATGTTGTACATCAATATGTGCAATACTTTCCTGTAATAAACTTTCTTTTTGTAGCAGTACATAAAATAGCAGTTTTAATGACTGCAAGGAAATCTCAGGTGAAGGATTCTCAAGCTTATTTATCAGTGCCAATTCTTGTTCACGACGCGGCTTTTCATAAAAAAGCACTGCCCAAAGCAACATATAAATTTGTAGTCGATCAGCAAATAATCCTTGTCGTTCCAATAAAAATTTTCTGACTAATTCCTGAATCGCATCATAAAATGGATCAGTAGCAAAAAGACGTGATCGACCCGTTAGTTCCGTCAATATACTCTCGAATGATTGAACACTTTGATCAATAAAATATTTCATATAAGGAGAATCCAATGAATGTCCTTTTGTTGCATTTAAATGAAGCCATATTGTATTAAAGATAGATAGCTCCATGAAAAGCTTATAAAGAGGCTGCCACTCGCGCTCGAATGGCACATGCCGTTGAAGTCGCTCCAACGCATCTGTCCGTATAGCAGAAAGGCCATACCCTTCCAGAATACGCCCAGGTGGCAATAAACGTTTCATTACTTCATCGACCATCAATTTCCAGCTTTCTGGACTTCGTTCATCTGCTAATGATTTTAATTGCACTGATTTTTGAGCACGCCAAGCACTTGACCAATTTTGCACCGAATCAAAATACTGATAGAGGGCAAGCAATGCGCCAACCTGATGTCTACACCATTTCAGCTGAGGACAATTACAGCTCAACTCCTCTTTGGCAAAATCAATTTCGACAGAAGCAGGTCTGACATCCTGTACGCTTGCATATAATGTAGAACTCGCTCCATTAAAACGTTCAAAGACAACTGATTTGTTCCGCACTGAAAAAACAGCACGACGCACTAGCTCTTCGTCTTCAATAGAGGAAGGATGTAACGCCTGTTCAGCTTCATTTACTTTGGCAAGGATAAATTCTTGATGTTCCTTAGCTAATTGGGCAATAGACAATGCCATAACCTCACTCCTTTCAAAATGTATAGCTAGTGAGCATTTAAGTATGAAGGAAAAAAGACTGTCCTTCCATTATACGATTAAAATGCGTACATGATAAGCTGAATGATTTAAAAGAAAAAAATCAAGGAGAAGATAGTTAACAAGATAATTGATATGTGTTAAAATCTGAATAATCAGATAAATATGGAGGGATGAAGGATGATGCAAGTTCAATATATGAAGCCATTTTACACAAAAATCACTGGAGACAAACTACGTCTCGTGTTTGCTTATCAATATTTCTCTATTTTAAAAGAAAATGAGATTTTCCATTTCATTCCCATAGAAGGTAAAGAGATGATTATCAACTTGAATACACAGCAAATCGAAAATATATCCGAGGTATTTGTTTTCCAGAAAGGGAATCGATTTATCCGACTGCCATTATATCAATTATTATTAATTACAAATGTTCATGAGCATCTAACACCGATTCTTGAAAGCGCTACTCCAAAACCTCAGTTACCTCTTGTTTCTTCAGTGACTCTTGGCGAAGTAGATCAGCTCATTGCAGAATTGGAGCAGCAAAACATTGATTATTTAATCGACCAGGCATTACTAGATAATAATAAAGCTCTCTTTTTTGAACTGCTACAACAAAAGAACCATCAACTCGGAGGATTCGAAAATTGAATACACGGTATTGCAATTAAGCACCTACTTTTCATATGTGAAAAGGGGTGCTTTTATATATTACTGGGTCTAAAGTTTAAATTATGAAAATGAATTAAAAGTTATTACTATATAGAACCTACTAAATTAGAATACATTACCAAAATAAACTTAAAAGAATTTTACATAGACCGATATAAATAACAATAGGGGTGGTGAAATGATGCTTGGAAAATGGTCAGCAACGGGGTTGTCAATTTTAAATAATATGAATAGACATTATGGTGCTATGAGCAAGGCAATGCTTCGAATTTCTTCAGGCTATCGCATCAATAGTGCTGCGGATGATCCAGCAGGACTTGCAATTTCCGAAAAAATGCGTTCACAAATTCGCGGTTTGAACATGGCAGCAAAAAATATCCAAGACGGTATTTCACTCGTTCAAACAGCTGAGGGTGCGCTAAATGAAGTACATGATATGATTCAGCGCATGCGCGAGCTCGCAGTCCAGGCGAGCAATGATACTTTAACAGATAGTGATCGGGAGAATCTCGATATGGAATTTCAGGAATTAAAAAAAGAAATTCAGCGCATCTCGAAAGATACTGAATTTAATACAAAGACTTTACTAAATGGGGATTATACTACAAACGGTATTAAAATTCAGGCAGGTGCCAACTCAGGTCAAAGCATCGAGCTATTTATTAACGATATGGGTGCTGGAGCACTTGGCTTGGACGATACAACATCCATTGCAACTCGTGATGGTGCCAATAAAGCAATTTCCACAATGGACGATGCTTTAAAGCGCGTATCAAACGAGCGCTCAAGACTAGGTGCCTACCAAAATCGCCTAGAGCACGCTTACAATGCGAACGTAAACACAGCAGAAAACCTACAAGAGGCCGAATCCCGCATTCGCGATGCAGATATCGCAAAAGAAATGATGAATATGGTAAAAGCCCAAATTCTAATGCAAGCAAGTCAATACGTACTAGCAATGCACATGCAACAGGCACAATCAATTCTACAATTACTCGAAAGTGGAACAACGAGGAATCCCCGATACTAAAGGTGATTCCTTTTTTAGTTGAGTTAAATTGATGGTAGAAAGTGAACATCGCTGATAAAAGTGAAACAATCGCTGATAAGAAAGTGAACATCGCTGATAAAAGTGAAACAATCGCTGATAAGAAAGTGAACACCGCTAATAAAAAAGTGAACCGATAATAAAAAACTAAAAACCGCTGATTGAATACCAAAACCGCTGTTAAACATGCTATAATCGCTGGAAGGATCCGACAATAGCTGATAAACCTATTAAAATTTAAATAGAAAAGGAGAGAATTGATTGATCATAAAACCCTTCGCACCATCTCCATTGACAAAAGGACTCCAAGCGCTTGTGACTCGGATACACCCCACGTACCCACAATATCAAAATCTTCAGCAGGAACTTAAAAATAAAGAAGCAGGCGATTTTGGTGAGCAATATGTTATGAAGGAACTACAGCAATTAGCACTGCTCAATGATTGCTACATTTTCCACAATGTAATACTTCCCTCTGTTCTTCCCATGCAAATTGATATTTTACTCATTGTCCCCAACGCTATTATTCTATTAGAAATTAAAAATATTCGAGGAAATGTACATTTTAAAAATAACCCACGTCAACTGATTCGCACATCGGAATCTGGAGAGGTTCACGTTTTTACGCATCCTGAAATTCAGCTTGAACAGTATATTCAGGGGATGAAGCATTTCTTAGAAGCCCAACGTGTATCTATACCGATTTATGGAGCGGTTGTTTTTCCTTTTAATAATGTAAACATTCATAGAGAGGACGGACAATTGCCGATTTTAATGGCAAAAGAGCTGCCGATATTTCTGCATCAACATTTAGAGAATAGCAAAGAGACGGCAACAATGGCAGAAATCAAAAGCATTATTTTGTCACATTTGCGGCACAGAACGCCATTTCCGCTTTGCCAATACTATAAAATTGACGCCTCGGCTTTGCGGCGGGGTGTTTATTGTGAGAACTGTGGTCAGTTTGGGATGGAGAAATTGAAAATAGGTTGGCATTGTCAGAAGTGTCAACATCGGTGTCGCGATGCTCATATTCAGGCGCTAAAAGATTATTATATGCTTGTTGGCGAAACGATAACGAATCGTGAATGTCGCGATTTTTTGATGATTGATAGCGAGCATGTAACAAAACGTATATTACAAAAATTACAATTATCACGAAGCGGATCTAACAAATACTCAAGTTACAAATTGTCTGGTTTATAGATGAATCGCTGATAAACTCCTGAACATCGCTGATAGAACCAGAATAATCGCTGATAAACCCCTGACAATCGCTGATAAAACTAACATAATCGCTGATAAAACTCAAAAAACCGCTGATAAAAGCGCCCAAACCGCCGCTAACCAACAAAACTTTTGCTAATCGGACACAGAAAACAGCTTCAAAATAACAAATTGATTCACACTTTCACTTGAAAGATGTATACTATAATGCAGAACAAAATGCACCACGCATTTCATAAAACATATAATATAACTACTCGTTTTTGAAAACGGAAGGAAGAATAGATAATGACTAAATCAATTTGTGTCGTTGGACTTGGCTACATCGGTTTACCAACGGCTGTAATGTTTGCCAACCACGGCATAAAAGTACATGGGGTGGACGTAAACCCAGCGGCAGTAAAAAGTATTCAAGAGAAAAAGCTTCATATTGAAGAAAATGGATTGCAGGAGCGCCTGAATAAAGCAGTAGATGAAGGTTTCTTAACGGCGTCAACGACACCACAGGAAGCGGACGTGTTCATCGTTGCTGTTCCGTCGCCAATTAATCCTGATAATACAGCGAATTTAGAATATGTACGTCAAGCTACGGCTTCTATCGTGCCATTCTTGAAAAAAGGTGACCTTGTCATTCTGGAATCGACAGTACCACCGAAAACTGTAGAGCACATTATGCTACCAGAGTTAATTAAGGCAAATCTTGAATTTGGTATCGATTTATTTGTAGCACATTCACCAGAGCGTGTTATTCCTGGTCGTATTTTTGAAGAATTAGTGAACAACGACCGTATCGTAGGTGGGATTGATGACAAGTCTGCACAAATGACAAAAGAGCTTTATCAAACATTTGTGAATGGTACAATCCACATAACAGATGCAACTACAGCTGAGTTAGTAAAAGTAATGGAAAACACTTACCGTGATGTAAACATTGCGTTTGCCAATGAGCTTGCAAAATTAGCAGAGAAGCTAGACGTAAACATTTGGGAAGCCATTAAATTTGCGAACTATCACCCACGTGTAAATGTTCACTTCCCAGGTCCTGGGGTAGGTGGTCACTGTATCGCGGTTGACCCTTGGTTCTTAGTTGAGTTAGGTGGCGAGACAGCACAAATTATTCACTTATCTCGTAATACAAATGATAGTATGCCGAGCTTCACAGCACAAAAAACACAAGCCATCTTAAATCAAAACAAAATTGCTGGTGGCAAAGTAGCTGTTCTTGGACTAGCCTTCAAAGGAAACGTAGATGACATGCGCGAAAGTCCATCTACAATCGTTATTGACGAGTTACAAAATCTTGGATTAGAAGTTATTTCATACGATCCACATATTAAAGAAAACAAACACGCTACACAAACACAAAGCTTAGAAGAAGCTACAAAAGATGCAGATATCATTCTAGTTCTAACGGATCATAATGAATTCAAAGCATTAGAAGCTGCAGAAATTACAGTGAAGTCAAAAATTGTCTTCGATACGAAAAACTGCTTAAAACGTGATAATTGGGAAGAAGCAGGCTTCCAGTTCCACCTTTTAGGAGATGCGAAAAACCGATGAAAGAAACAGTACTTGGCATCAATGTCAATACGGAAGGCTACGATGAATTAATGGAGATGGCATTCGAGCGTATTGAAACAAAACAAAAGGCGCTCGTTGTTGCCATCAATCCAGAAAAGATTATCAAGGCAAAAGAAGACCCTGCTCTAAAGAAGCTGCTTAACGAAGCGGAATTTCAAATTCCGGATGGCATTGGTGTTATTCTTGCTTCCAAAATTCAAAAAGGGCAAATTCGTGAACGTGTTACAGGCGTCGATATGATGATGAAGCTTTGCGAGGAAGCAGCAAAACGTGGCAAGCCTATTTTCCTTTACGGAGGGAAACCGGGTATTGCAGATGCCGCAAAAGCAAAGCTAGAATCATTATTTCCTTCTATTAAAGTAGTCGGCACACAGGACGGCTACGAAAAGGACGAACAGAAGGTACTTGACCGCATTAATGAAGCGCAGCCCGATTTACTTTTTGTAGCGATGGGCAGTCCAAAGCAAGAAAACTGGATTAATGCAAATCGCGATCAATTGCATCCAACTATTTATCAAGGCGTGGGCGGATCATTCGATGTGCTTGCAGGTACAGTTAAACGTGCACCAGAGATTTTCCAAAAATTTGGTCTTGAATGGTTTTATCGATTAATGAAAGAACCTAAGCGTATCAAGCGTCAAATCGCACTTCCGTTATTTTTATTGGAAGTGGCAAGGAAGAAACGTCAATAATTTTTAAAAATTGGTATTGTCGTTTTAAATTGAAAGTGTTAGACTGTAGGTGTATAGGAATTTCCTCTATGAAATAAATAGAATTCCCTGCAAGGAAAAAACGGTTGGTAGCCCAAGCGAAAAAAGCTCAAGCATTTATATGCTTGAGCTTTTTTCGTTTATTAAAATATGATTCTACACTTAAAACATAGATGCACTGTACAAAGATCCCACAGTACATTCACCGGAATATCTTCAAATAGTACGCCCCTTACAATTTCCATAGAACCAAAAAAAATTACCAATTTTCATATCGACTAAAATGGAAGAGAAATATATAATTGTTTATTACTGTAAATACATTGAACATTTAAGGTTTGTCTACCATATTATTGTTGGAAAAGATGTGTAATATCACTTGAAAAATCGTCTAAAATAGATGACAATGGTAAAAGAGAGTTGTATGCCCATGTTTTTCCGGAAATGAATTAGAAACTTTCCCAAAATATGATTGACAACTTTTAGGTATACAACTATACTTTTATGTGTAGTTGTTTATTTACTGCATTTCTATGGATTTGTAGTAGAGACATATTTTATGAACTTAGAGGAGGAAATTTTTCTATGGCTAACCAACCAAAGAAATACAAAAAATTCGTAGCATCAGCTGCTACAGCTACATTAGTAGCAACTGCAATCGCACCATTTGCTTCTGCAGCAGGATTCACTGATATAGCAGACAACACTCATAAAGAAGCGATTATCGCTCTTTCTGAAGCAGGTATCATCAATGGATATGCTGATGGCACATTCAAACCAAACCAAACTATTAACCGTGGTCAAGTAGTTAAATTATTAGGCCGTTGGTTAGAAACTGAAGGCTATGAAGCTCCAGCTGATTGGGCTACAAAACAATACTTCAACGATCTTCCATTAACAGCTGAAAAAGAACTATTAAAATATGCTGCACTTACTAAAGATGCAGGCGTATTCGCTGGTTCAAACGGCAACTTAAACTACACACAATCTATGCAACGTCAACAAATGGCAGTTGTTTTAGTGCGTGCTATCAACGAAATCTATGACTTAGATCTAGTAAAAGAATACAAAGCTGAAAAATTCAAGAGCGAAATCTCTGACTTAGACAAAGCTTTCTCTGCTGAACAACGTGAAGCAATCACTGCTTTAGACTATGCTGAACTTACAGATGCAGCTAAACAAGCAAACAAAGCATTCAACCCAGCTAACTCTATTACACGTGGTCAATTTGCTTCATTCTTAAACCGTACAATCAACATTGATGTTGAAGTAGGTGTAGACGCTTCTGTTAAAGCTATCAACAGCACAACTGTTGAAGTAACTTTCGACGAAGAAGTTGATACTGATAACGTAAAAGCTGAAAACTTCAAAATCGAAGGATTAGAAGTTAAAAACGCTTCTGTTAAACAAACTAACAAAAAAGTTGTTGTTTTAACTACTGCAGCTCAAACTGCTGATAAAGAATACACTGTTTCTTACAAAGGTGAAGAAATCGGTAAATTCAAAGGTATTGCTGCTGTAATTCCAACAACTGTTAAACTTACAACTGCATCTGAACAAGGTGTAATCGGTAAAGAAGTAACTCTTA
Source organism: Lysinibacillus sp. RC79 (assembly GCF_041262405.1). Lineage (NCBI taxonomy): Bacteria > Bacillati > Bacillota > Bacilli > Caryophanales > Bacillaceae > Lysinibacillus > Lysinibacillus sp. RC79. Next base: position 40,152 of record NZ_JBGCCD010000012.1, on the reverse strand, counting down.
AAGCAACAGTAACAGTTCCAGAAGGTCAATCTAAAGAAAATGTTCCTGTGACTTTCAACATCGTTAACGATAAAAACACAAACGAAAAAATTGAAAAAGTAGCTTACACAAATGCTGAAGGCGTTGCTACTTATTCTTACACTCGTTACTATGCATCAGTTGATTCTGTAACTGCTTATGCAACAGATAAATCTACTGTATTCTCAAGTGCAAAAGTTTACTGGGCTAACGAAACTCAATTAGCTATCACAGAAAAAACTGCTGACAACGTATTATCAAACGGTGCTAAAAAAGTTTATGAAATCAGCGCACCTCAAAAAGCTGGTCAATATGTATTTGTTGCATTCGAAAATAACCTTGGTGTAACGACTGATAAATTAACTCGTTCAGTATTCGTTGAAGGTACTGGTTTATGGACACAAAATACAACAAATAATATCACAGAAACTCCTGCAACAACTGATCAATACCCATATGAAATTACAAACGGTGCTAATCGTGTAGTTCCTGTTTTACTTGATTCAAAAGGTAAAGCAAACTTAGTATTAAGCGGTACAAACGGTAAAGTTAAACCTGTAGTTTATGCTGGTGAATTAAAAACTAACTATAACTTCTATAACAACAATAACCCAGGTTCTAAAATTACTGATTTCGCAAACGTTCTATACAACCCAACAGCATTACAAGCAAAAGCTGCAGAAGTATCATTTGATATTAAACATACTTTAGGTTTAACTATTGAAGCTAAAGGTGTAGCTAATGCTGCGGTTGCTCTTACTGGAAAAGAAACAGGTGGTCGTGATTACGTTGCTACTTATGTAGATAAAGATGGAAAACCTGCTAAAGCTGGTGACCAAGTACTTGTTGCACTTGCATATGATGCAAAACATCCAACTTATTTAGTAGATGAAGATGGTAAAGAGTTAGATCATTACCTTCCTCGTCAAGATGGGAACACTTATTACTCAGTACCTGTTAAAGGAAAAGAAGGTAAAGTTGAGTTCACAGTTACTTCAAAAGATGAGCAAGCATTTGCTGAGCCAATCGTATTTATCAACAATGGTACTGGTCCAGATAAGAATAAATCAATCTTAGATGCATCTGATTTACAAGCTAAAGGTGCAGCAACTTACTTCACTAAAGAAATTCAATACAAAGCTGAATTAGAAGCACTTGATGCTAAAGGTGATGACACTAAATCAGTATTAGCTGGTGGCTCTGAGTTTGTAGAATATAAGTACAACTTAGTTGACCAAAATGGTAAACCACGTGCTTATAAAACTGCTACTAACGTATCATTTAATGTAACAGCTGGTACAAGTGAATTAACAGTAACTGGCGCTACTGAAGGTACTGTAAAAGTTGCTCCAGGTAACCCACGTACAGTAACAACTACAATTGCTGCTGGTGAATTATCTAAATCAATTAAAGTAACTGCAGATAAAGCTGGTTCAGTAACTGCGTATGCAACAGCTTCACGTGTAGGTGCAGGAGTACTTCCATCAACTGATTCTCTAACAGTTACATTTAATGCTACATCTAATGTTGTAAAAACTGGTAAAGTTACTAAAGTTGAAAAAGAAGTTGTATACATTGACGGTGTTCCATATAGCTTACTTGACGCAACTTACCTAAACAATGGTACTGTAGTTCCAACATTACAAGCTTTCAAAGCAGATTACTTAAAAGATGGTGCTACTGTAACTGTTTCTAAAGATAAAGATGGTAAATTAACATTTAACGTAGTTCCAGCAAATAGTAACGCAACATTAGGTACTGCTATTAAAGACGCTAAAAATTTAGTAGCTACAACTACTGAAGGTACTAATCCTGGTCAGTATCCATCTAAAGCAGCTTTAAACACTGCTATTGATAATGCATCAAAAGTTTACAATGATGCATTAGCTACAGCTACTGAAATCGCAAATGCAGAAAAAACTTTAGCAGATGCTGTTAAAGCTTACCAAGATTCAAAAATTGAAAGTGGTTCAGTATTATTAGCTAAAGATGTGAAAGATGCTGAAGACTTCCTGAAAACTGTTAAATCAATTCCAGATACAGATTCACCAGCTGCAGGACAAATCAAAGCTGCTGAATATAAAGCTTTATCTGATCAAATTACTCTTGCAAAAGCAGTTTTAGCTGACACTGCTTCAACTGAAGCTAACTACACAGCAGCAAAATCTGCATTAAAAACTGCTCTTGATAATGCAAAAGCTCAAGTAACAGCGTATGAAACTGCAAAAACTGCGTTAAATAAATCTATCACAGATGCTAACACTGCACATAAAGACGCAGTTACAGGTGCAGCTAGTGGTCAATATTCTTCAAATGATAAAGCTGTATTAAAAGTAGCTATCGATGCTGCTCAAGCAGTATACAATGATGCAGCTAAAACTACTGCTCAATTAACAACAGCAAAAACAGATTTAGACTCTGCAAAAACAATATTTGCTGGTACAGTAATTGCACACACTATTAAAGTTGGTGGTACTGATGTAGCATTATCATTAACATTTACATCAAATACAGGAGTTGTATTAACTTCTGGTGCTACTGTTACTGTAGATGCTGCTAATACAACAGCTACAGTTGCTTCTACTAGCGTAGGTGCAGATGATATTTTAACAATTAATGTTACTGCACCAGTTTCAGGGAATGTTATCGTTGTTCCTGTAACTGTAAATGGTCAAGTAGTTAAATTTACTGTAACTTTTGATGGAACTGATTGGACTGTTACAAAACAAGATCCAGCTAATTTTGTTAAAGTAGTAACTACTCCTTAATAAAACTAAATGAAACGTTACTTTAAAAGCTAGCTCGCTAGTGAAATAAGTAGATTATGGCCCCATGGTTATAACTTTAAATAGTTATACTCTATGGGGTCTTTTCTATTTATCTTGTATTCATAAGGGAAACTCTGGGACATAGAAAACTGTTCCGTAGCTCGCGTGTCTAATCCTGTTGGACTTGGTAAGTCATATCCGTAATAACTCACACTTCAAACAGATATATTATTGATACAGAATTTATTAGCCTTTATACCTCCTTCAAATGTAAAAGCTTTTTACATTTGAAGGAGGTATTCATATGAAAGAGGAAGCCCAAGTGCCTGTAAAGCTTGTAGACATTGTGCAGGTGAAGTTAGTTCGGGAGAAAACAATATCCTACAAAGAAAGGCGTATTCGTTCATCTCATGATGCCTACAAAATATTTCAAGAGATAGTCGGGGATAGTGACCGAGAAGTGTTCGCTATCGCTTGTTTAAGTACTTGTAACGAAATCAACTGTTTTCAAATTGTTCACATTGGTTATATCAATATCAGCATTGTCCAACCTAGTGACGTCATGAAAGCAGCAATCCTTTCGAACAGCGCAAGTATTTTAGCTTTTCACAATCATCCATCAGATGACAGTACACCTTCACCTGAAGATATTGCTATAACGGAAAGACTTGTAGAAGCAGGGGGAATTATTGGAACTAATGTATTGGATCATTTGATGTGCACATCAAATGGGTTCCATACACTAAAATAATTTGGATTTATGTAAGTAAAAGGGGGTTGAGATGATGAAAGTATTAAAACGCTTTATAGAAGAAATGAATTGTTTAATAGATGCATGAGTTCAATATAAACGAACTCATGCATTTTTTATGAAAATCTTTATATGTAAAATAAACATTATCTTTTGATATGAAAATAATAATAATTTACACACTTTATACTATTACTAACAATAAATAGATAAATAATTAATAAGGTATTAACAATAATATGTTTACATATATATGTAGTGGGGAAATATGTTTTAACGCATATCGAGTATGATGACAACCCTCATACGAAAATGATCTTATCTTTTGCATTTTAAAAAAGCTATCATTCTTAAAATTGAAAGGAGAATTCATTGATGTCAAAGAAGAATTGGAAGAAGCCGCTAAATACCTTTTTAGCAACAACTCTAGTCGCAAGTGTTGCCGCGCCAATAGCACCTCTTTCTGTAAAAGCTGAAACAGTTGCAAAGGATTTAATCATTTCAGAGTATATTGAGGGAAGTTCCTTCAATAAAGCAATTGAAATATATAATGGTACAGGCGCCGCGGTTGATTTAAGTAATTATACTTTAGAGCTTCATACGAATGGAGAAGTTACCGCGAAAAATAAAGTGAGTCTGACAGGTACTCTAGAAAACGGAGCTACTTATGTTTTATATCATAAAGATGCAGCTCCTACCATTAAAGCAAAAGGAAATCTAGAAAACATAAACGTTATTAATTTTAATGGAAATGATCCAATCGTATTGAAGAAATCTGGTGAAATAGTCGATTCCATTGGACAAGTTGGTTCTTCAGCAGATTTTGCTAAAGATGTAACTTTAGTAAGAAAGAGTTCAGTCTTGTCGGGTGATACAATTATTGATGATTCTTTTAACGCAGCATTGGAATGGAATTCATATCCGGTAGACGATTCATCCAATTTAGGCCAGCACGTAATGGATACAAATTCAGGTGAACCTGTTGATCCTGAAGCACCGACAGTTCTCTCAATTGGAGATGCTCGGAATAAAGGGATAGGTGAAACGGTAACTATTAAAGGTAGAGTTGCAGCAGGCTTGAAAAATACGTTCTCTGTTCAAGATGATACAGGTGGTATTGCCGTAAGACCTCCTAATCTAGCGATGTCTATCGGTGATGAAGTTACTTTAAAAGGTAAGTTAGCTGACTATCGTGGGTTACTACAATTAGATGGAGCTACAATCGTTGAAAAAGTTGAAAATGCCGGTGCACCATCTCCAAAGGTTGTAACAGGTGCTCAAGTAAATGAAGATAGCGAATCACAGCTAGTAACAGTGAAAAATGTTACTCTTACAGATGTTCAACAAGGGGCAGGGTGGGCAAACTATACTGCTAATGACGGAACGAACTTCCTCGTACGAGATGAAACAAGTTCGCTGGGATTAACTGTAGGTACAAACTATGAATCTATCACTGGTATTGTTCAACAGTTCGATAACGACTATCAAGTGATTCCGCGATCAAAAGCAGATATTGTAGTGGACAGTTCTGCATTAAAGCCTGCTAGCGCATCTCCTGGAAGTGGGACGTTCGTTGGGAAAACAACAGTTACTTTAACAACACCGACAGCTGATGCAGAAATTTATTACACATTAGATGGCACACAGCCAACTGATAAAAGTTTTAAATATGAGACACCAATTGAGATTAGCAAAAATACTACTTTAAAAACAATAGTTAAAGCTAAAGATGGCACATTTAGTGATATAACTACATTTGATTATAGCATTACAGATCAATTACAAATTCATGATATTCAAGGTGCAGGGCATACTTCTCCATTTGATGGTCAGACAGTTGAAGGAATTGAAGGGATCGTCACTTATTCATTTTCGTTAAATAATAATTGGTATTATACGATTCAAACGCCAGATGAATTGGCTGATAATGATCCGAATACTTCTGAAGGAATATTTCTGTACAGTGGAAAGAAAGCATGGCCAATAAAGGTAGGAGATTTAGTATCTGTTAAAGGTAAAGTAAGCGAATATGCTTACGATGGCTATGATGATAGGCAGCAAACGGATTTAAAAACAACACAAATTAATGTACGTGACGATCAAGATGGAAAAGTAGAAGTCATTAAAAGTAGTGTAGCTTTACCAAAAGCAATTGAAATTGATAAGTTAAAAATGTCTTTTAGTAAAATCGACAGTGATCAGCTTGAAATTTTTAATCCAACAATCGATGCTATTGATTTTTGGGAAAGTATCGAAGGTATGAGAGTAGAAGTTGGCAACGTGAAAGCGGTAGCACCTCAGGAGCATGGAGATTTAGTAACAGTACTTGAGGATGAACTAACAAACACACTTCACGGTGGGGTATTGTATGAGAAAGAAAATGCAAATCCAAGCAGAATTCAATTCCGATTAGAACCGAATCGAGCTGCACGTGATTTTGAGGTTGCTACAGGTGATAAATTTATAGGGCCAATTACGGGGATCGTAGGCTATTCCTATCAAAACTTTAAAATCTATGCTTCTTTAGATGAGATGAAGGCAGCTTATGAAAAAGGAGATACATCACCAGAGACAACAAAAATAGTAAAGGCAGAAGATAAGTTAACAATTGCCTCGTATAATTTAGAGAACTTCTCTAATAACAAAACATCTACTACTGATGATAAAGCGAAAAAACTAGCAAGAGCAATTGGGATTGATATGGGAAGCCCTGATATTGTTGGTGTAACAGAGGTGCAAGATAATAACGGGCCATCTCCAGGTGATTCAAATGCGGATCAAAGTTATAAAAGATTAATTGACGCTATTAAAGGTGTAGGTGGTGTCGAGTATCAGTATGTTAATATCGATCCTATTAACAATCAAGACGGCGGAGCACCAGATGCGAATATTCGGGTTGGCTTCCTTTATAACCCAGAGCGAGTTAAGCTGAAGGAAGGTATCCCAGCAGGAGATGCGACAACAGCTGTTGGTTATAAAGATGGAAAATTAACACTGAACCCTGGTCGAATTGATCCGGCAAATGAAGCGTTTAAAAGTAGTCGCAAACCTTTAGCAGCACAATTTGAATTCCAAGGTGAAGATGTAATTGTTATCGCAAATCATTGGAATTCAAAAACAGGAGATACTCCTTTATTTGGTGCGATTCAGCCTCCGCAGTATGGAAGTGAAGTGCAACGTAAAAAAATCGCCAACATTGTTTATAATTTTGTTGGGGACATTAAATCAAAAAATCCAGATGCAAATATTGTTTCTTTAGGTGATTTCAATGATTATCAATTTGCTGATGCTCTTAAAATCCATGAAGGTCAATTGATGACTAATATGATTAATAAAGTGGATGCTTCTGATCGTTACACATATGTATTTCAAGGGAACTCACAAGTATTAGACCATATTGTAGTTTCAAACAATCTGGCAGATAAAACAGATGTCGATATTCTTCATATTAATGCCGATTTTACGGACATGGCTGGTCGTGCAAGTGACCATGATCCTGTAATGGTTCAAATCGATGTGAATAAAGGTTCAACTGTTGAACCGATTCAGCCTGAAATAGTATATGACTATAAGAACTACAAGAAGAACAAATTGACAATAAATAAACCTAGTGTGGCAGTGCATTTAGATGCTCAATCTGTTATTCCAAAAGGTGTATTCCTTAAAGGTGCCTATGCAGAACTACATGGAGAAGGCTTTAAGACGACTGATGTTATCCTTAGTCCAGCTAAAGCAGGGATGATTATCGATCTTAAAGGTACTAGAGTAAAGACACTCACAATTGAAGGTCCAAATGTCAGTGAGATAAGAGGCGCTGAAAATCTAGATATAAAATCGATAATATATATAAAGGGTGCAGCACCTGAGCAAATTAAATTTACAAATTCGAAAGGGGATCCCATTGTGGATCCTTCTTTGCCTTCTGAAAACAATCAACCAATAATTAAAAATCCGATTTCCAACAAAACTGTAGCTGTAGGAGAGGAAATTAACATTGATTTAACTGATCATTTTTCCGATCCTGATGGTGATGAACTTTCATTTACGGCTACAAAAGGCACTATAAATGGAAAGTTATTAACACTCAATTTAGCAGAAGGTAGTCATATTGTTGGCGTTACAGCATCTGATGGAAAGAAAAGTGTCACTACAAGTTTCAGCGTTACAGTGATTGCTAATGATTATTATACAGGTGCATATAACAAGGAAGGTCAAGCACTAAAAAAGGCTCTTCATGATATCATATCTGAACAAAAGGTACTTTCTTATGATGATGTTTGGGATGCATTAAAGTATACGGATGAAGATCCTAATAATTCGAATAATGTAATTTTATTTTACTCTGGGAAATCTAGTTCAAAAACAAACAATGGTGGCAATGTGGGAAACTGGAACCGAGAGCATACGTGGGCAAAATCACATGGTAACTTTGGGACAAGTAAAGGACCAGGAACAGATATCCATCACTTACGCCCCGCCGATGTACAAGTTAATAGTTCAAGAGGAAATTTAGACTTTGACAATGGTGGCAGTCCAGTAGCTGGTTGTAATGGTTGCTTTAAAGATTCAGATTCATTCGAACCACCTAATCGCGTAAAAGGTGATGTAGCACGTATTCTATTATATATGGCAACTCGTTATGAGCCTGGAGACAAAGTTGATCTTGAATTAAATGACAAAGTCAATAATGGAACAGCCCCGTATCACGGTAAACTTTCTGTTCTTTTACAATGGCACAAGCAAGATCCTGTAGATGAATATGAAAAACAAAGAAATGAAAGAATTTACGAAATCCAAGGCAATCGAAATCCGTTTATAGACCATCCTGAATGGGTAGAGCAGATTTGGTGATGGAATGTTCTATTAACATGGTGACCTAAACTTGTGATATTACTTTCCCCCTTATTAATATAGAAGAGTACTCAAAACGCCACTTCAAAGTTTAATTTGAAGTGGCGTTTGTTTATGCGAATTCTTATGAAGGAACTTTTCAAACAACAACTTGTAGATCACTCATTCGTTTCAACTCAGCCTCATGCTGGATCGAGCGAGCTGATAATAGTTCAATAATGCGGTGCTGACTTTCTTGAATGGCTGCTAGTCGGTTTACTTTTTCGTTCGTTTCTAAAACAGTTTGTTTGATTTGCTGCTGCTCAAACTCTACTACTTCAAGACGATTCTCTACAGACTCAAGACGATTTTCAACCGACTCAAGACGATTCTCGATTGAATCAAGACGTTGATTGATTTGCTTTAATTCGCTTAAAACTTCCTCCATCGATTTCACCTCTCTTCTATTAAATGTATCTATTTTGTTAATCTATCTCTCTTTAAAATAATTCTTATCATTATAGCATAGAAAACTAGATTACAAGTATCACCATTGCATTCATCGACAAACTATGACAGACTTAAATGAGATATAAAAGTTTTAGGAGAATGTTTAGTGATTAAAGAGTGGGATTTACTACGTGTGATAGCGTGTTTGTCTATTTTACTATTGCACACTTCTTCGTGGATTATTATGGAGGTTGGGGCAATACCGGAGCAGACGTTTTATTTGTTTTTACGGATTGTACTATGTTATGCGACGCCAACGTTTATTTTGCTGTCTATTTTAATTTTGGCGAATCGTTATCAGGATAAAATACCGAGTAACTTTTGGTCGAATAGAATTCAATATATTTTTCTACCTTATTTAATATGGGCAATGCTTGATTCAATACTTGTGGAGGTAATTTTCCGCAAGGGCTTATTATGGGAAAAGTTTGTCCGCAATGTCATTTATAGTGAGTTTGTAGGCTGGTTTGTTGTAGTTATTATGCAGCTATACATAGTCTTTGCGTTGATGAAACGTTTTAAGTGGTCTATGGCTTGGTTTTTACCGCTATGTGTGATGATTACGCTTATTCATCATTCAGTGATTGCATTGCCATATCCATTTTTTGAAGAGAATGCAATCATGTTTCGTATACTCTTTACGGGCTGGCTTGGTTATTTTGCGATAGCTTATGCGTTAGGTGTGTATTATACGCAGATTGCTGCGCTTGCGAAAAAGTATCGTTACGCGACGATTGTGTTGTTCGTGTTATCTGGTGCTTTTTTATACATCCGTATGCTACTCGGTTATACGGAGACGCATTCAAGACGACTGGATTTAGTACCGCTTGTCATAAGTATTACCTTGTTGGTAATCGCTTGGGGACAGTCGCTACCTTATACGAAAACGGTTCAGGTGCTGAGTCGATATGCGTTTATGATTTATCTCATTCATTGGGAGGTTCTGCGTCTATCAACAGGATGGTTTGTGGACCATTTTAATAGTACGCTAATCCGAGTGCCATTGCTCATGCTGTGGACGATAGTTGTTTGTATTACGGTGACGAAGTTGATTTCTATGCTTCCATTTAGTCAGTGGGTAGTTGGGAAAATAAAAAAGCGTGCCACATAGGAAAAGCAGTGATTTCTTTCATGAAAGAAATCACTGCTTTTTTTTTGTCGCCGGTAATATAGTGAATTGCGCCGCTAAAGATTGAAGTATCGCCGGTAATATAGTGAATTGCGCCGCTAAGGATTGAAGTATCGCCGCTAGCAAAGCAAACTCCGCCGCTAACATCAACGATCCCACCGTTAGAAATCGATATATGCATCATCGCTACTCTGGCATTAATTTTAAATTACGATCATTGTAAGCAAGTACGACGTAGTCTGGATGCATGCTTTGTAGATAAGAGATAGCATCTTTATCCAAGTAACGTAAGTCTAAAATCGTCAGCTCTTTAAAGTGACTTGCCATATGAAATTGAATGCTGTTAAAGTATGAATCTTTAATAACGACGATATGTTTATCGCTGTCATAATGATTGTTGACGATTGTGAGTTCTGCAAAGTCTCGGCTATAGGCATCAGCATAGTTGACGACTGCATCAGGACTCATTTTTTTTGCACGGCCGTATACTGCGTCGTACGGAGCCGTGACTCCACCCTCAATTGTACCGTCGTAAATTGTAAATTGCGTAGCGAATGAAGCAGGCTCGTTGTAGCAAATTTGATCGTGGTTATTGACGGTCATGTACAAAATTTTATTCCAGGAGCCAGCAAACTTATTCGTTAAGCAATAAGTATTGGCTTCCTCGTATGGAATTGGCTTAATGGATTCACCGAGTCGTTCGCTCATTGTTTTCATTAGCGCCTGATAGCCTGAGTATGCACCGTGTATTGTCCAGTGATGATCGGTTTTGAAGAAGTTACGTTCAGCAGAAAAGTCGTTCTTCATTTCATCGTAGAGACGAATATTGTCTACGCCTGCAGCAGTAACAAGCTCATGGAGGCGCACATTATTGGCAATTCCAGCGTCATCAGGCATATAGCCTGGGCTTGGCTCACGTGAGTAAGTCGCCTTTGCTGGTAGTGAGTAAAACGTAAACGGAATATTTTTTTCAGCTAGCCCTTCGCTTAGCTTTTGTAAATCAGAGGCGAAGGAAGCAAGCTCTTTATCAGATTTTGTTTCAGCGGGCTTGGAAATAATCCAGCCGCTTTTATCATCAACTGCGTACTTATCGTTTAAGTAGGTTTTCCCCATTGCACGTTGGAAGTAAACATAGTTGCGCATCCAAGTATCACGTGCAGGAAATTGATCGGAAATATATGTTTCTACTTGCTTCGACCATGCCCCTGAAAAAATCTCGTGTAGGCTTGGTGAAAGGTTTGCAGATTCTAACGCACGGTTTTCCATTTCAGATTGTGGACGATCTACCGTTAATACATGCACGACGAAGCCACCGAAAATGATGCAAAAAAAGGTTATTGGTAATAGATACATTTGTATTTTTCGCATGTTGTCCCACCTAGAATCTAAAGTAAATGAATGGATTATGTGTTGCGTTCACTAAAAACATCGTGATAAAGAGCAACAATGCTCCATAGTAAATTGTTTGTACAAGGCGTAGACTCCAATCAAATGATAGGGAAGTCGTCGCTTTTTGCTCACTCCACGTTTGATAAAGTTTATAAATTGGCATAGCGAATATGATTGCGACTACAAAATACACGGCATAGTCCTTTGCAAGCAAAATCGTTTCATAATTATACAGCGCCGCATCGGATAGTCCAAACAGCGTCTTGATAAATCCAAAGGCATATGTAAAGTCATTCGCTCTAAAGAATACCCAACCGATCATAACAATAATAAGAATATAAATATGGCGTAAGAAACGAGGTATGCGTTCCAACCATTTTAAAAGCACCCATTTTTCAAGGCAAATTAATATTCCGTAATAAAAACCCCATGCCATAAATGTCCAGCTCGCTCCGTGCCAAAAGCCCGTTAACGTCCAAACAATTAATAAGTTTCGATATAGTTTCCATTCATGGCTAACATGGCTACCTCCAAGTGGGAAGTAAACATAATCTCTAAACCAACTGCTAAGCGAAATATGCCAGCGACGCCAGAAGTCTGTTACGGACTGAGCAATGTACGGATAGTTAAAGTTCTCTTCAAAATGGAAGCCGAAAATTCGTGCTAGACCAATGGCCATATCACTATAGCCAGAGAAGTCAAAATAGATTTGTAACGCGTAAGCTAGGATTCCTATCCAAGCAGTACCTGTTGTTAAATCACCACCTGATATGCTGAAAACCTGGTCGGCGACTTCGCCCATCGGATTCGCAATCAGTACTTTTTTAGCTAAGCCCTGTACAAAACGACGTGTACCGATCATCCAATCCTCAGCTGTAGAAAGACGCTTTTTAATTTGTTCAGCTACCGTTTGATAACGAACGATCGGTCCGGCCACAAGCTGTGGAAACAATGTAATGAAAAGTGATAAATCTAAAAAATTGCGCTGTGCCTTTACGTCCTTTCGATAAACATCGATAACATAGCTAAGTGCCTGGAACGTGTAGAATGAAATACCGATTGGAAGCGGTACAGCCTCCCATTCCATTGGCTTATCCAAGTAGTTGTTAATAATGTCCACAAAAAAGCCGGCATATTTGTAATAGCCTAGGATGGCTAAGTTACTCGCAATAACGAGCCAAAGTAGCGCTTTTCGTTTGGACTGCGAAACTGTATTTTCAATGACAATCCCCAAAATATAGTTGAGCAAAATGGAAATCATCATTAATAGTACATACTTCGGTTCACCCCATGCATAAAAAAACAGACTAGCCAAAAGTAGAATTGTGTTGCGTAACATCTTCGGAGAGATGAAGTACACAATGAGCACTAATGGTAAAAAGACATATAAAAATATAAGGCTACTAAAAACCATTCCTTCAAATCCTCATCTCTAATAATTGTTTTATCCATTATTGTATTGCGAAAGATCGCTGATAAAAAGCTAAGAATCGCTGATAAATCAAGAAAATCACTGATAAAAAGCTGAGAATCCCCGATAACATCAAGAAAATCGCTGATAAAAAGCCAGAATCGCTGATAACATCGCAAAAACCGCTGATAACATCAAGAAGATCGCTGATAAAAAGCCAATAATCGCTGATAACATCAAGAAGATCGCTGATAAAAAGCCAATAATCGCTGATAACCTCGAGAAGATCGCTGATAAAAGCCAATAATCGTCGATAACCCCAAGAAAATCGCTGATAAAATTCCAAAATACTGATTAAAAAGTGCCAATCTACAAGTCAATTTATGAACGAAAAATTTCTTATGAAATCCTCCTAGTAACTTATAATCTATGAAACTTCTGGGAAATTATATAATAATCAAGGAAATACAAGAATAAATTACCTACCTTATTGTAACGTAAATTCACGAATTGTTCACTAATGGTTTTTAATCAATTATTGCTTAAAAGTCGAATTTTGTTGAAACTTGGATGGTAAAAACGACATGGGTAATATGGTATATTTTCCTTGTGGCAGTAAGGTTTGTATGTTAATTTTCAGGATGGTAGCAACAACAACATTTGTATAAAATATGGTTTAAAACCCTTTAAAATTAAGGTGTTACCACATTTTTCATTCCAGGTATTTCATTTTGAAATTTATTATCTCGTACTCTTATAATTAAGTCGTAGCCATATATATTGGCTAATTTATCTAGGAGGTAATTTCATATGAAACAAAAATATAGTAAATGGGTTGTAGGCGCAGCTTCAGCAGCCCTAGTAGCATCAGCAATCGTACCAGCAGCAAGCGCAGCAAGCTTTTCTGATATTGAAAACACTGACCACAAGGACGCTATTTTAGCATTAGCAGACGCTAAAATCGTAACTGGTTACCCAGATGGTACATTCAAACCGAATGCTGTAGTTACTCGTGGTAATGTAACTAAATTCTTAGGAAAATGGTTAGTGTCAGAAAATTACGAAATTCCTGCAGACTATGCAACAGAAGCTCGTTTCTCTGATTTACCAACAACAACACCTGACAAAGAGTTATTACAATATGCAGCACTTGTTAAAGATGCTGGCGTATTTAAAGGCTCAAACAACCAATTAATGCAAGCTAATAACATGAGCCGTGAGCAAATGGCTGTTGTTTTAGTACGTGCTATCAAAACTGTTTATAACGTAGATTTAGTAGCTGAATACAAAGCGGATGAAGACTTCGAATCTGTTATCACTGATTTAGACAAAGCTACAGCTACAGAAAATCGTGAAGCAATCATCGCATTAGAATATGCTGGTATTACAAACGTTAAAAATGTACAACAGTTCAATCCTAAAAACTCATTAACACGCGGTCAATTTGCATCATTCTTAAACCGTGCAATTACTAACATTGGTGAAGAAGCACCTTTAACTGTTAAAGAAGTTAAAGTTGTAGATGCAACAACATTAGACGTAACACTTTCTGATGATACAAAACATACTGTAAAATTAGAAACTGCTCTTCCAGAAAACAAAGAAACTAAAGTAGAGTTCGAAATTGAAGGTAAATCTTATTCAGCTGTAGTTACATATGAAGTAGCTGAAGCTAAATTAGAATCAGTAAAAGCTATTAACGCTAAAACAATCGAAGTTAAATTCAATAAAGTTATAGAAGATACTTCTAAAGCTGCAGTTGAATTATTACGCGGTACTTTCAAACAAAACGTAACTCTTACTTGGTCTGAAGACAAAAAATCAGTTCAATTAGTAGGTGCTACAAACTTCCAAGCAGCTGACTACACTGTAAACGTATCTGGTTTAACTGAAAAAGTATTAACTAGCGATGTTAAAATTGAAGCTCAAAAAGTAACTTCAATTGAAATCTTAGACGAAGTAGCTGTAGTTGACAAAGCCGTTAAAACTGACGGTACTTTCGAGACTGGTACTACTGCAACTGTTGGTTATGTAGTTAAAGATCAATATGGTACAGATATTACAAAATCAACTTCTTTAAAAACAAATGATAATGCTAACACAACTGTAGTTGCTGATTCAGCTAAAGGTGTAGTTAAATTATCAGGTGCTGTTGTTGAAGGCAAAAAAATCGGCGATTTAGTACCAGTAGTATTATTTGATTCTGCTACAGGTACATCAGTTTCAAAAACTGTAAAATTATCTGCTGAATCTACAGTTTCTTCTATTGAAGTAGCTGGTGTTTATAACGCTAAAGGTGAAGAAGTAGCTTTAAATGATTCTTCTAAAGCTTCTGATGCATACATCGTATTAAATCTTAAAGATCAATATGGTAAAGAAATTACAGACGCTGCTAAAGCAAAAGGTTTAGTAATTACAAACACAAACACTACAAACTTAACAATCGCTGACACTGTTTCAAAAGTTAAAATTGGCGATAAAGATAAATTAGTAGTTGCATTATCATCTATCTTAAAAGCTGGTGATACTGATGTATTATTAATTTCAACAACTAACGGTCAATCAGCTAAATATACTGTTAAAGTTGCAGAAACTGCTACAACTAACGCTATCTCTGTTTCTCAACCAGAAATCGCTGTTGCTGAAGAATCTACATTAATCCCATTAACAGTTACTGATAAAGAAGGCAATGTAATCACTAACAAAAAAGTGTTAGCTGATGCTAACAAAGGTATTAAAGTTGGTGGTACTCCAGTTGCTGAATCAGCTCTTGAAGTAAAAGACGGCCAAGTATACTACAAAACAACATTTAACACTGCTGGAACACAAGCATTAGTATTCCAAACTGCAACTTACAAAGTTGCTACTATTACTGTAGATGTAAAAGCAAAAGCAGTACCAACTGTTGTTCGTGGACTTAAAAATCCTTTAGTAATTTCAACATCTCAAACTCCTGTTACAATTACAGCGAAAGACCACTTAATCATTGAAGACCAATATGGTCGTGAAATGAAAAACTCTGTAGCTCCTGTAACAGTAACATTAGTTGGAACTTCAGATGTAGTATCAGTAAATGCAAATCAAGTAACTGCTCTTAAAAACGGTACTGCAACATTAAATGTGGCACTTGTAACTCCAAATGGCACAATTGATTCTACTGTAGAAGTAAAAGTACAAGTAACTGATGGTACTGAATACAACGGTTATGAAATTGCTGAAATTGGTAAAACTAAAGTAGCAACAGATAAAAATGTTACAATTAACGGTTTACTAAACGGTGGTAAAGTTGCACTTGAAGCTAACGAATATACTGCGACAGTAACTGGCGGTAAATTACCTGCACCACAAGCTGTAACTGCAGGTAAAGTAAATATTGCTGACACAGCTTTAAACACAGATTCAGCTACACCAGCTAACAAAGTAGATACAGAATTCACATTAAAAGTAACAATTAATGCTACTGGTGAAATCTTAGAACAAAAATTCGTTGTTTCAGCTGACGCTGAAAAAACGCAAGATTTCTTCTTTACAGCATCAGAAACAACAGCTGATTACAAGCTAGCTAAAGCTATTACAGAAGCTACATTAGTATCTGGTTCAACTGTAGCAGACTTAAAATCTACAGGTGATGCACCTGCAGTAGTAAACGTTGCAACTGTTGACCAATACGGTAACAAAGAAATCCAAACAATTGCTGCAGACACAGTTACAATCGTTCCTGAAAAAGTAACAGATGTTAAAATTACTGGTAACGGTACTGCTGCTGCAACAGCTACATTAAATACAGGTGTTACAGAAGCTAAAGTAACATTAAAAATTAAAGTAGGTAACGCAACTAAAGAATTAAAAGTAACTATTGTTGCTCAATAAATAGCGTTGCGCTATAAACGAGTTTACTAGTAACTTAGCCTTGTGATTAGATGAAACTTTTTGTTTCATTATGGTCACAAGGCTTTTTGATGGAGAGAAATCTCCGTAATTTTTTGTATATGTAATGAAGTTATAGCCCTAACATTTAATACAGATGTTAGGGCTATTTCTATTTGTAGTAAAACATGGAGAAAGGCTCAACAACATATTCAAGAATACATAACAATAGTAGATTATGAAATATTTAGATTTCCTTAAACGTATTATAATAGTATGATAGACAAAATATGTTAAGGGGTTGAGCTGGTGATGAACAAGCATACTTTATTTCAGGGAGCATTAGTTGCTGCTCTAGCGACGAGTGCTATTGTAGTAGTACCAACTGCGCAGGCAACAGATAAATTTTCTGATGTTGATTACACGAAGGAATACGGTGGGGCGGTAAAGGATTTAGCTGAACGCGGAATTATTAAAGGTTTTGCAGATGGTACGTTTAAGCCATTCGCTGATGTGACGCGTGGACAGGCATCGAAGATTTTGGCAGGTCTTTTAGGGTTGGATACTAAAAATGTAACGGATCCACAATTTACTGATGTAAAGCCGAGCGACGAATATTATGGGGCAATCGCTGCCTTGGAAAGCGAAGGGATTATTTCAGGGTTTGCAGATGGAAGCTTCGGTGTCAATCAAGCGATTACACGTGAACAATTAGCGCGAATGCTAACAATGGCATATCATTTAGAATCTATTGAAGTTGGTCAGACATTACCATTTAAGGATATTGAAAAATATTCGGATGCTTATTACGCAGTTGCTCCATTGTTTGAAAATAATATAACGAAGGGTATTACACCAACTACTTTTGGTTTAAAAGAGACTGTCAATCGTTCGCAGCTTGCGTTATTTATTCATCGAATTGAAGCTATGCAGGCTAAACGAGTTATCCAAACATTTACTGCACGAGAGCTTAATTCAACTAATATTGATGCTTATTCTACTGACAATCTAGCGGCAGATGGAGAGAATGAATTCTTCCACATTCTTCGAACAAATAATGATGTGAAGATTGAGGCGCTAAGAGAGGGATCGGGCTATTTCATGCTTATTGCCTACAATATCGATAATGAAGAAAATTATGAAATAGTCGAAATGCAAAAATATAAAATTGTTGTAACAAAAGTAGATGGAAAATTACAAATTAACTGTCAGCCAACAGATGAAGTTACACCAGGCTCAGCGCTGTTTTTAGAGCAAGATTTAGGCTTTAATCCGAAAAATATTCAGCTAACTACAGCTGCTGGTCATGCTGTAAGTGATAAAGTTTTCAGCTATAAGCCATTTAAATTTGATGGCTGGGAGGAAGAAGCGATTCCTAAAGGCGGTAACTATGTGCTGATGTTATCGCAAGCGGGTGACTATATTGCGACTCTATCTGATAATAAAGGACATTCGGTACGTGTAGGCATCCATGCAGAATCTGATGGCTATGAATTGTATACAACGTCAGCGGTTGAAAAAAACAGTGTGCTCATTCCAAAAAGTGAAATTGGCTTTAAGGTGAAAGATTTCAAAATTGAGCAATATACAGGTGCAATGTATGATCATAAAATAGTTGATGTCGAGCTTTCAGCAGATGGCGTAACTGTAAAAAGAGTCGGAAAAGGTGATTCTATGTTTTCTGTCCGTCTGAATGGTGAAAATGGCGAGAAACTATATGTACATGGCATGGTCTATGGAGTAAGTGGTATAACAGCAATGAACTATGAACTAGTGACACAAGAACAAATGGAGAATTCATCATTTAATTAAGAAACCGGTAGAACAGAGAACATCGCCGGTCAACATCGAAGAATCGCTGATAAAACCAGGTAAATCGCTGATAAACATCGAAGAATCGCTGATAAAACCAGGTGAATCGCTGATAAACATCGAAGAATCGCTGATAAAACCAGGTAAATCGCTGATAAACATAAAAAAATCGCCAACAACAGAAAACCTCCCCAATTTTTTTTCGGGGAGGTTTTTGTATGCTAAAAGGCGATATATTTCACATAGTCTTTCCAACCGATCTCTTTAAAATTTCGCCACTCGATTTTTTTAAGAGGTATTGAACGGAAGGAGCGTGCTAAAATATTGCGTTGTTCATTTACAATAATAGGTGTTCCAGCATCCATATAGCCTGTAAAGATAGTAGAATCTGCCGTTTTAAAGGCAACCTCAATATTCTCAAGGCGTATTTTACCATTTTCATCTAAAGTATAAACGCTATGTTTATTATTCTTTCCAGACTTCACCCATGCGGAATTCACTTTAAGCGCGTTGGATGCCTCATTTACGGTAATAGAAGCCTTACCAACAGTTGAAAATGGAATCTTTTCAAGCATGTCATCTTGATGCAATATTACCTCATAGCTTGTAGGCTTTGGTAGTTTTGCAGACTTAGCTAGTTCATTTGCCCAAAGTGATTCATTATTTGCTGGGATCATTTGTTTTTGAACTACGGTACCTGATAGATCATTGTCGTTATGTGGCAGTTTAAAACTAACGGTTTGGCCATCTTCAACCTTTTGCCATTCATCCTCGGATAAGTAGGCAAGCATAGACTTTTCAGATGAATAAATTTCAAATGTTACCGCGCCAGCTTCTTCCGTGATTTTTGAGATTACACCATCTACTGGGCAAATAACACCTTGGCGTGCTTTAATTTGGCCTATTTGTGCATCCATTAATGCTACTTGACGATTGGTCTCGGCAATGTGACGGTTTAATATCGCCACTGCAGTTGATGGAGAAGTTTGCTGACCTAATTCAAATTTAACAGAGACATTTAACTTCTCACTAATTTGGTCGGTATTAATAGAGCTTTTCGGGTCCTTGCCTCCACCGTATTCAGATTCTATCTCCGCTAAAGCAGACTCTAAATCACTTAATTCAGTTTCGTAAGCAGTGCGTTCAGCCTCAAGCTTTGTTAATTCACCGTCAACTTCCTCTGTTTTATAGGTAGCTAGTAAATCATTGGCATGTACTTCCTGTCCACGTGTTACATCTATTGCAGAAAGACTTTTCGCATCTGCTGAAATTGTATAGGTTTGTGTTGGAGCAACAATCGCATCCTTTTCCACCGTCTCTACACGATCACCAGTAGTAGCTCTTTGAAATTCACCGATAAAGTAGGATCTTGCTACCTTACTATCATCCTTAAATACAAAATAAGCATTTACACCAATTAATATCGCTATCACAATAATACTTAAACTTGTCCAAGGTCTGGATTTAATAAAGCGCATCATCCTAACCCCCTTGTAATCCATTCTTGTAGTGGTAACGCACTAACCATTCCGATAAAAATAGCCATTACCACATATAGCCCAATAATTTTTGCTAATAATGCCTTACGATCTGACCATTCCTCCCATTTTGAAAGGAACGTGTATTGCACAATAACTGTTAATACAGTTGCTACGGTTAGTTGATTGATAGCAAATAGCACAAAATCCGTATCAATTACTTGCTGAGCTATAGGTGCAAGTGAGAAGAAGGAGAAGTTTGTAGTGTAACCAACTGCATAAAACACGGCAAATAAAATTGTCTTTTCAATAAGTAAAAATACCATTACATAAAGTTGTACCTTCTGAATCCATTTGTATGGAATGTCTGTTAATAGATGTAACAAGTATGTAACGCCATAATAATGGAAGCAATAATAGATAACTCCCCAGGCAATAACCCCAACCATTGATAATAAACGGGCTGTATAGTATTCATTTGGATGATTCGATGCAAATAATGTTGTTAAGCTTTCAGTACCCATGCCCCAAAACTCACGAATGACAAATAGTAGCATAAAGAGCATGAAAACTGTGAAAGATCGCTTTTTATAGCCTCTTATTTCTCCTTGCTCAACAGCTTGGGTAAAGTTAGTGGGATGCATTAAGCTGTGCCAAAATTTATAGTGATAAAACATATATAGCTCCCTTTCTCGTAAATTAAATAGTAAAGTTGTAGTATACACCTAATTACTGGTAAATAATATAGTAGAAATGCTGAGTTTTTCATTAATTTCCCTCGAAAAAGAGAAAATTTAACTTCTTTCAGCAAATGTCTTTTGTACCGAAAGCGTAGCGACAGGTACAGATGTCTCCCACCTCTATAGGTGGTGAGATGAATGTGGTTTTAAGTCACTTTTCAGCGGGTGTCCAAACATCCGCTGAAATAGAGGAACTCAGTCTAAGAACGCCACGTCTTGTGGCAATGACTGAGTGACCAACTTCATGCCGCTGACGCTTCGCTTTCGCGCAATAAACATCTGTTGGCCTAAAGCCTCCGGCGGATGTCACAGAATCGGAAAGGAGTTCTTTGTGCGAGCACAAAGCCGATTCCGGACGCAATTATGCCGAGGCATAATTGATTCGTTGTTTTAGACAATAATACACAGCTTGTATTCACCAATCTCAGTAATGTTTCGACAAATTATTTCCTGGAAAATATAAGGCGCAAGTACGTATAGAGTAGCCCTTTCCACAGACGAGCGCTGGTCATTCTACGCTTCGTTTTCACACAGAAAACTATCAATTGCGGTGGCCGTCAACTGCACCTATCTTTTAGGTGGTAAATTTGTTCATATATAGTCTATTAGCATTTTTACTCGCAATTAGTCATCTTTTGCCAAAATTTCTGCCAGATCCATGCACATAATTCAATTATATAGTATCCTAACAATAACTTCCTATAAAAAGACTATCAATCTAAAAAATCTCTTTCTGTTAGTGAAGAGGATGAGCTACTTATATAGATTAGCTTGAAATAGGATAAAATGCACCGATACAAAAGGTAGCAAATTAGAAATAAATGATACATATCTATTTACCTATAAAAAGAAAGGGTGGGCATTTTGAAGAAACCACTACAGGTTGGTGTAATAACAAGTCTATTACTAACTCCGACAGCGATTGCCAATGCTCAAGAAGGGCAACCTCAAACAATCTCTCAGGCGAATCAAGTAGCTAATGTGAATGTAGCGGCAGTAGACACTAGATCTCAAACAATTGCACAATTTGCCAAATTATCTGTTACGTCAACTAATGATGAAATGGTGATAGCAAAAGGAGATGTAGCAGTTTTAAGTACTACAGACTTCAAACCCGATGAAATCACTTTTATTAAAGCGAAATACGAATATGTTGTAGCCCAACGAGATTTATTGGCCAAATTAAAGACTATTGGGGCAAAAATAAGTAAGCTGTCTTATACAAGTAAAACATTTGTGGATGAAGTTACAGAAGTTAATGAAGAGTACAACACTTTTTTAGTTTCAAACACTAAAGCAGACCCTTATGCAAAAGTTCAAAAGACTTTCGAGAATGCTGTAAATGCAGCCCTTGCGTCACAGGAAGCAAATGGCATTGCTTCAACAATTCGAGGTACATCACTACAATATGGCTATGAAGGGCCAGAACTTATTAATTATTTCAAAAAGAACGGTGCAGATATTGAGAAACTTTTGAACATGTACAAGGATGCAGAGGCTGTAGACCAAGCAATTAAAAATTTAGATTCTTTTATTACTGTTCTAGATAGCCAGTCATCCACTTCTACTCAAATTGCCACAGCTGCTACTGAAGTAACAACTGAACTAAACAAACTCACTGCTGATCAAAAGAAAATTATTACAGCCTATAATCCTAACAATGCAGCAGTAACACCATACAAAAAATATACAGAAGTGTTAGCAAACTTATCCTCAGCTGATCAAGTAATTGCGAGTATTACAACGCTGACACAAAAGAAACCAGAAGATTTCGCATCTGCTACAAGCTTTATTAGTGCAGTAACAGCAATTGAAACTGCCTACAATAAACTTGATGCGGGCTCAAAGCGTTTAGTTACAAATTTTGATGCGTTTAAGTCATATCAGGATGCTGCTAATATTTCCAAGCAAATTACAGCACTAAAACCGTCAAATAATGCAGATTATCGAACTTCTGTAAAGGCTATTAAAGATACCTTATCAACATTAGACAAAAAAGATTTTGTAAAAAATAGCGCTGACTTAGAATTAGCTGAAGCAAATATAGCGGCAGCGCAAGAAATTGAGAAACTCATTGCTGGAATTGCCAATGCTACGGATAAAATTACACAAATAGAGCAAGCGCGTGCAGCTTACAATACACCAGTATCACCTGACGGGAAGCAAATAGATGCAGCTACTGTCAAAAAAATCGTCAATAATTTGTCAGAGCTAACAAGTTCGGAAACATCACAAAAAGCAGTTTTAAATGTAATTGCGCTAGTGGAAAAGCTAGACCCAACTGCGAAGGATTATACTAAAAAAGCAAAGGCTGCGAACACTGCTTACCAAAAGCTAGATCCGACAAAACGCGAATATGTGAAAAGCTATAAATCGTTGAAGGATCAAGTAGAGGCGATGGATATCGTGTCACGCATCATGGCCTTAAACCCATCACAAAAAACATATACGGAAGCAGTCAAGGAGTTATTTGCTGATTATGGGAAACTATCACCTGACGGGCAAAAGCTTGTAACGAATTATCCTGATCTTGAAATCGCGAATGGCTATATTACAACAGCTAAAAATTTCGATGATCGTGTTACCGCTTTAGGTAATGAGCCAGATGCAACCTTTGTATCGAAAGTAGCGGCGATGTCTGCTGAATATAAAGCGATGGATAAAAATGCAAAAAAATTAGTCACACAATCCAAGACATTAACAACTTATGAGAAAAATAATGCCAATGTTGTGAAGGTTATTAAGGCAATTGACGCTTTAAATCCAGCAAGTAAGGATTATACAAAAAAGGTTTTGACAGCACGTAAGGCATACAATGCATTAGACCCTGCCTCACAAAAACGCGTAACAAACTACAATCAACTAACAGCAGTCGAGGATGTTGCTACATTAATAGGCTTGATTGAAACATTGAAACCGACCAGTAAAACATTTTTAAATGATTTAGATTCTGCGCGCAAAAATTATGATGCATTACCACTAGAAAAGCAAAATGCTGTCACAAACTATGAAAAGCTTGTCACAGCTGAGACTGAACTAAAATCTGCGGGTATAGTTATTGCATTGATAGATGCGGCAGTGCCTGATGACCCTGATTATTTAACGAAGCTTATGAATGCTCGCGTTGCTTACGATAAACTAACATCAGGACAGAAAAAGCTTGTCTCTAATGTGAAGGTGTTAACAGATCGTGAAAAAGAAGTAAAAGCAATTTTAAATACTATGGTGCAAATCGATGGTATAGAGCCGGGCACAAGTAAATTTGTCAGTCAAGTAAACTCAGCGCGAAAAGCGTACGATAAGCTGACAAAGGACCAAAAGCTATATGTCAAAAATATTGCTATTTTACAAAGCTATGAGCCAACTGCCAAAGTAATTGAATTAATTGGCAAGCTAAAGCCGTCAAGTAAAACGTTCAATGCGGATACAGTACAAGCTCGAGCATTATACGATGCTCTAGGTAAGGACATGCAGCAATATGTTACAAACTACAATTTATTACAAGCTGCTGAAGCAAGCATCTTAGGTGCAGGTAATGTACAGCGCATGATTGATGAGCTTCCATCTATCTCGCCAGATCAATATATTAAACGTATTGAAGAGATACGTGCAGCTTATAATGCCTTACCAAAAGATCAGCAATATGCGGTTGAAAACTATAAAACATTGCAAG
Source organism: Lysinibacillus sp. RC79 (assembly GCF_041262405.1). Classification (NCBI taxonomy): domain Bacteria; kingdom Bacillati; phylum Bacillota; class Bacilli; order Caryophanales; family Bacillaceae; genus Lysinibacillus; species Lysinibacillus sp. RC79. Next base: position 15,776 of record NZ_JBGCCD010000012.1, on the reverse strand, counting down.
AGCAAGAAAAAATTATTAAGCCTGTCATTAGTGTTGTCAATGAGATTGATAAACTTATGACATCGAAAAATATGGATAGCCAATATCAAAAGATTTTAAAAGCATACGACAATCTTTCTGCTACTCAGCGTAAATATGTTTATAACGAGCAGCTGCTTCTATCATTAGATAACGTTATTAAAGTGTATCAGAGTATTGCAGCTTTAAAACCAAGCGACAAACTGTATTTCGGCATGATAGAATCTGTGCGAAAAGATTACGATAGCTTAAGTACAACAGATAAGCAAAGAGTATCTAATTACAATATTTTGCTTGAAGCTGAAAAAAATATGAGTGACGTAAAGAAAGTTGTTGAGATTATTGCTGGTCTTAATCCGACTTCTAGCACATATATTCAAGATGTAGCGAATGCTTCTGCCGCATATAAAGCATTAGACTCTAAAGTAAAAGGGCAAGTCCTTAACTACGATACTTTAAAGAAAGCTGAAAAAGATGTAGCGGCAGTGTTAAAAGTAGTGAATGCGATTGGCGAGCTAGACCCAGACGCTAAAACGTTTGAAAAGAAAGTGATAGCTGCACAAAAGCTATACGACGCACTTACTCTTGAGCAGCAGGACTTAGTATATAATTACCGTATTTTACAGGATCATATAAAAACATTAGGTTTATAATAAGGAGAGAGGGCAAGTCCCTCTTTTCTTTCTTTATAATAAGGAAAGGAAGCGTTAATTTGTCAACTAAGAAGGTACATAAAGCATGGGCTTTTGCAACCGCTGCAGTAGTTATTCCCTGTGTTGCGGCTATGCCTGCAGAAGCAGCTACAATGCCATTTACAGATATAAAAAATAGCGGAAACGAAGCAGAACTATACAAGGCAGTTAATGAATTATATAGCCAAGGAATTGTATTTGGGACAACTTCGACGGCGTTTAGTCCTTATCAAAACTTAACGCGAGGGGAAGCGGCATACTTTTTAGCTAAAGCTCTAAAATTGGAGACAAAAAATGTTGTAAATCCTGGCTTCAGTGATGTACAAGCCTCTCATAAATATTACGGTTATATTGCCGCACTTGCTGAAAAGGGTATTATCCAAAAAGGTACAAATTATAATCCAGATCATTTTATTAAGCGAAGTCAAATGGCAAAGATGCTGACACTTGGCTTTGATTTACAACAGGCTACAAAATTATCTGCTCCATTTTCAGATTTTACAAAAGATAATGAAACTAATATGTATATTCAAACGTTATTAAATTATGGGATTACACAAGGTACTAGCGCGACCACATTTTCACCTTATACAGATGTTCGACGTGGTCAAATGGTTTTATTCCTTTACCGCACCTTACAAAAAGCTGAAGACGATTTCTATATTATTAGCGTTGAATAAATGCGAATACTCACTCTTAGGTTATCTTCAATCTTAGAGTGGTTTTTTTGAAATAGAAGAGGTAAAATTAGGTAATAATGGAATGTGCGTATCACATCAACCAAAGTTGGGTGCGAAGACCGGTCGACCTCGAAACAGCGAATGAATTCTTTGGCAACGCTTCCATTATCCCGTCGTGGGGGGATGTTTGTCTAACATTTAAAGGACTTCATATGAATACGAACTCTGTGAAAGATAGTGACTTTGAAGGTCTCCATGGAAACGGTAACTGTCAGGAAAACATGTGGTGGCAAGTTTGTTCCATTAGAGTACTATACATAATTAAATGAAGGAGGAGGTAGCTATGTTTAAAAAAGTATCGAGTGTTGTTGGCATGTCTCTTATTTTGCTGACTACATCATATGCTGTGCCTCTGACAAACGCATCTGAAGAAGTATTGGCAGCTAATATTGCAAAGGATGTTTCACAATCACATTGGGCAAGAAGCTCAATAGAACGTATGCTAGAAAAGCATTATATGACAAATTATCAGGATGGCTTCTTCAGACCAGAACAACCGATTACTAGGGCAGAGGCTGCAGCTGCAATTGCTCGTTCTATGCAACTAAAACTGGATACCGATTATTCGCCAAATTTTACAGACTTATCAGCCAATCATCCGTACTATAAAGAAATTTGTGCCTTAGTGGAATTAGGGATTTTACAAAATGGTGATTGTTTCAACCCTGACGCACCTTTACAGCGCGCGCAAATAGCCAAGATGTTAACACTCGCTTATCAAATTGAAGTCGATTCCAAAAATAATAGTAAGTTTAGCGATGTTAAGGATGGATATTGGGCAAAAGACTATATTGAATCACTTGCAGATGTTGGTGTTATTAAAGGGATCAACGCACAGCAATTTGCACCAAATCGATTGGTAACACGTGCGCAATTTGCTTCTTTGGTTGAAAGAAGTCTCGACTTTTCAACGAAGGTAACAAATCTCGAGGTAGCCTATGACTATTTATCCAAATCTTATATTCCAACAAAAAATTATTCACCAACCATGTCTAATGATGTAATACGTTTAGTCAACGTCGAACGACAAAAAAGAAAGCTACAACCCCTTAACGATGATGCAGCTTTAACACAAATTGCCGTTATTAAGGCACAGGATATGGTGAATCGACATTATTTTGAGCACGAATCACCTTACTACGGGATGCCCTGGGATTTGGCAACATTATTCGATTATCCATATACGAGCTTAGGAGAGAATATAGGAAGAAAAATTCCAACACCCGATGCGGCCGTCAAAGCATGGATGGCTTCACCAGCACATCGTGAAAATATTTTGCGAGAAAATTACACAAATACCGGGGTAGCGATTGCTGTTGATAGCAATGGATATTACTATTGGGTGCAGTTATTTTCTAGTCAATAGCTTGTGCGGAGCGGGATGGGGAAATACCCGCGAAGCAGAGTCAAATACTCGCGCGAGGCAAAGGAATACCCGCGGAGCAGAGGCGAATACCCGCGCGAGGCGAAGGAATACCCGCGAAGCAGAGTCAGATACTCGCGCGGAGCAAAGAAATACCCGCGAAGCAGAGGCAAATACCCGCGCAAGGTGATCAAATACCACGCGAACTCCTTACAACCTTTAATGGAAAATTGTATCGGAAATGTTCAATTTAAAATTGAAATGGCACTAAATCTCGTAATCTATTGTGACAAAGCGTAGCTAATATTACAGGAATGTTACAAAAATCCCGAATATCCATTATTTAATACCCATATTTTAGCGCTGATAAACCACGAAACGTTGGTATATCAGTGTTTTTTTGTGCTCTCAAAACCGTTACACAATTGAAAAATTAAAATAGCATCTTTTGTGATAGTCTATTTATAGGCAAAAAAGTTCTGAGAGGGGAATACCGAATATATGAAAAAGAAATGGTTATTACCGATTTTTGCATCTTTCATGTTATTTACAACAACTCAAATAGATAAAGCTGAAGCAGCCACAACATCTGATGTAACTGATACAGCGTCAAAATATTTAGGTATCCCATATCTTTATGGAGGTACAACTACTAAAGGGCTCGATTGCTCAGGATATACATCTAAAGTCTTTGCAGATTTAGGTATTGAATTAAGCCGTACTTCAGGCTCACAATATCAAGAAGGTACTGCGGTAGCAAAGAAGGATCTTGAAGTTGGAGATTTACTATTCTTCAATACTAGTGGTAAAGGTGTCTCACATGTAGCTATTTACATGGGTGACGGGAAAATGATCCACTCACAAACAGGTCAAGGTGTTAGTTACTCAAATGTAAATGATCCTTATTATTGGGGTTCTCGTTACATCGGTGCTAAACGTGTAGCAACATTTGATAGCGAACAAGCAGAAGCTGTTAAAGAAGAAGTAAAGGAAGCTGCGATTGACTTCACAGTTTACGCTTCTCGTGCTGAAGTGGCAGAGCAAATTGCTAAAGCACTTAACTTGGATACATCCGATAAAAATACGAAATTTACAGACGTAAAACCAACATATGAACATGCTGGTGCGATTGCTGCTGTATCGAAGTTAGGTATCTTTGATGGTGATGGTAGTGGAAAATTTAATCCATCTTCACCGATAACACGTGCTCAAATCTCGAAAGTATTAGTACATGCCTTCGGATTAAAGCAACAAGGCGATGTTGTAACATTTACTGATGCTCCTGCAAATCATTGGGCAAATGAATTTGTTTCAATTTTAGCTTCAAATGGTATTACAGAAGGTAAAGGAAATGGTAACTTCGGTTACGATGAAATGTTAAAAATTTCTCAGCTTCAAACATTTATTGAACGTGCACACAAATTACAATAATAATTAAATTCCGTATTACTCTTAGACAAGGGCTACGTTTAAAGTAATACATTGCAAGGAAGTTCTTTTAAATAATGTATAAGTTGAGGAGAGCTTGCACTTGCAGGCTCTCTTCTTTTTATGAAATATACCAAAAATCGGGGTGATGACTAAAAAATAGGAGAATGGTTACATTCGTATGATAGTTTTGTCTGTGCAAGTTTGCTAAAATGTACACGAGAACAGGAAGGGAGGAAATAAGACAATGTACCTCAAAAAAGTCAGTCTTATATTATGCGTCTTATTCATTTCAGCTTCTATGTTTACAATACATAGCGCCCAAGCAAGTGGTGGGTTTGTAGATGTTCCTAAAGATCATGAAGCTTATGAAGAGATCAATTATTTAGTTAGTTTAGGTGTTATTAAAGGATATACGGAAAACGGCAAAACGTATTATAAACCTTACAACACAGTAACGCGTGGACAAGTTGCCAAAATGGCTGTAATTGCTTCAGGTAACAAGCCACTAGTTGTCAATAAATCAAGCTTCTCCGATGTAACAGTCGGCACAGAGCTTTCAGGCTATGTAGAACGAGCTATACAGCTTGGCCTCTTTAAAACAAATACTCAGGGGCAATTCTTACCGAACAAGCCTTTAACTCGTGATGAAATGAGTTATGTATTAACAAAAGCATTTAAACTTGATACAAGTGAATATGAAAATATCGATTCTCCTTTTGTGGACGTAGGTATTACTCATCCGTACGTTACATACGTGAATACGATTTACTATAATGGTATTACACAGGGAACGGGTCAAAATTATAACCCGAATAACCAAGTGACACGTGCGCAGTTTGCATTATTTGTAGCACGTGCGAAAAGTGAAAAGTACCGTTTAGAGCTGCCAGTTAAAGGTGAGCATGTACCTGATACATCACAGGTTATTGCATTAATTTCTGTAACAACTGACGGATTAAATATTCGTAAATCAAAAGATTCTTCATCTACTACTAATATTGTAGGTACTGTCAATAAAGGTGGTAAACTATCAGTCTATGCAGTTGAAGGAGACTGGTTAAAGGTTACTTATAAAGGTGCATTTGCTTATATTTATAAAACGTATGCACAGTTTTTAGATGCAGATGGTAACGCATTAGGGAATGTCCAAAAGCAAGTTACTGCAACACAAAATCTAAATCTTTACGTAAAACCAACCTCTTCATCAAAGGTTATTTCCAGTGTGAATAGCAAAACAAAATTACCAGTTTATAAGACTGTAAGTGGCTACCATCTAACTGTAGTTAACGGTATACCAGGCTATATCGTGGCTAATAGTACAGAGGACGTTGAAGTAGAAGAACCTTCTACTCCAGATCCAACTCCACCAACAGTTTCTGGTGATGTATTAGGTCGAGTGACGGTTGACAGTTTAAATATTCGCAAAGAAGCTAACTCTACTTCTACGGTACTAAGTAAGCTGAAAAAGGGCGAATATGTTCAAGTAAACAGTATTAACGGTTATTGGGCACAAGTTACCTATCAAGGTCAAAAAGGGTATGTCCATAAATCTTATATAAAGCTACTAAATCAAAGTGGTAATCCGTTGAAAGATCGAATTATCATTCTTGATCCTGGTCATGGTGGTAAAGACCCTGGAACTGTTGTAGGTTCTAATTCCGAAAAAGCTATTACATTAAAGGTCGGCACACTTGTGAAGCGAAAGCTAGAGGCTGCAGGTGCGAAGGTATATATGACTCGTACAGGGGATACGTATCCTTCACTTCAAGACCGCGTTGACTTTACAAATGCTAATTACGGTGAAATCTTCGTAAGTATCCATGTGAACTCAGCAGCAAATACTTCTGCACAAGGTACTGAAACATATTATGCAATTTCAACAGGTGATATGTATCAAGAAGACATTGATCTTGCGACATTTGTAAATAATCAAATCGTTAATAACTTAAATATGAAAAATCGTGGTGTTAAAGAAGAACAATTCTATGTTATTCGCAACACGATTATTCCAGCTATCTTAGTTGAGCTAGGCTTCCTAACAAATAGCGAAGACCGCGGTAAAATGACGGATGATCAATATGTTGAATTATTCGCTGATTCTATCTACAAAGGGATTTCACAATACTACGCAAAAAAATAATAAAAACGGGCTACATTGTTCTATATGAACGATGTAGCTCTTTTGTTTGATTTAGCACTTTGCGCTTTAAATAGTATGATCATTGTAGATGTAAATTCTATTATTTAGAATTCAGGTATAATAGTTTCCTCTATATCATAGTTTTGCCTGTGAAATTTTGTTAATATTAATGTTAGAACAAGAAGGGAGGAAATAAGACATTGTATCTCAAAAAAATTAGTCTTATTTTATGCGTCCTATTCGTTTCTGCTTCAATGTTTACAATAAATAGTGCACAAGCAAGTGGCGGTTTTGTAGATGTTACGAACAAGGATGACGCATATGAAGAAATCAATTATTTAGTTAATTTAGGTGTTATTAAAGGGTATACAGAAAAGGGCAAAACGTATTATAAACCTAACAACACAGTAACGCGTGGGCAAGTTGCCAAAATGGTTGTTGTTGCTTCAGGTAACAAGCCACTAGTTGGCAATAAATCAAACTTCTCAGATGTAGCAGTCGGCACAGAGCTTTCAGGCTATGTAGAACGTGCTGTACAGCTTGGCTTCTTTAAAACAAATATCAAAGGACAATTCTTACCAAACAAACCTTTAACTCGTGATGAAATGAGTTATGTATTAACAAAAGCGTTTAAGCTCGATACAAGTGAATATGAAAATATCGATTCTCCTTTTTTGGACGTAGGTATAACTCATCCTTACGTATCATATGTGAATACGATCTACTATAATGGTATTACAAAGGGAAGCAATCAAAATTATAATCCAAATGAACAAGTGACACGTAAACAGTTTGCGTTATTTGTAGCGCGTGCCAAAGAAGAAAAATATCGCTTAGATATACCTGTTAAAGGTGTAGCTGTACCTGATTCATCACAGGTCATTGGCTTAGTTTCTGCAACAACTGACGGATTAAACATTCGTAAATCAAAAGATTCTTCATCTTCTGCTAATATTGTAGGCACTGTCAACAAAGGTGGAAAACTATCAGTCTATGCAGTTGAGGGAGACTGGTTAAAAGTTTCCTATAAAGATGCCTTTGCTTATATTTATAAAACGTATGCACAGTTTTTAGATGCAGATGGTAAGGCATTAGGAAATGTCCAAAAGCAAGTTACGACAACACAAAATATTAATCTTTACGTAAAAGCAACCTCTTCATCAAAGGTAATTTCAACTGTGAATAGTAAAGTGAATTTACCTGTTTATAAGACGGTAAGTGGTTACCATCTAACTGTAGTGAATGGTGTACCAGGCTATATCGTGGCTAATAGTACAGCGGACGTTGAAGTAGAAAAACCTTCTACTCCAGATCCAAAACCAAATCCAGATCCGAATCCAAAACCAGATCCAAAACCAAATCCAGATCCGAATCCAAAACCAGATCCAAATCCAGATCCAAATCCACCAACAGTTTCTGGGGATCTATTAGGTCGAGTGACAGTTGATAATTTAAATATCCGCAAAGAAGCTAACTCTACTTCTGCGGTAGTAAGTAAGCTGAAAAAAGGCGAATATGTTCAAGTTAACAGTATTAACGGTTATTGGGCACATGTGACTTATCAAGGTCAAAAAGGGTATGTCCATAAATCTTATATAAAGCTACTAAATCAAAATGGTAATTCGTTGAAAGATCGAAGTATCATTCTTGATCCAGGACATGGCGGTAAGGACCCTGGAACTGTTGTAGGTTCTAATTCCGAAAAAGCTATTACATTAAAGGTCAGCACACTTGTGAAGCAAAAGCTAGAGGCTGCAGGTGCGAAGGTATATATGACTCGTACAGGGGATACGTATCCTTCACTTCAAGACCGCGTTGACTTTACAAATGCTAATTACGGTGAAATCTTCGTAAGTGTCCATGTAAACTCAGCAGCAAATACTTCTGCACAAGGTACTGAGACATATTATGCAGTGACAACAGGTGATATGTTTAAGGAAGATATTGATTTAGCGACATTTGTAAACAATCAAATCGTAAATAACTTAAATATGAAAAATCGTGGTGTCAAAGAACAGCAATACTATGTAATTCGCAACATGCTTATTCCATCTATCCTAGTCGAACTGGGCTTCCTATCAAATAATGAAGACCGCGCTAAAATGACAGATGATCAATATGTTGAGTTATTCGCTGAATCTATCTACAAAGGAATTTCAGAATATTACTCAAAACAATAATAATGAAGAGCTACATCGTTCAAAAGTGAATGATGTAGCTCTTTTTGTTTGATAAGTTTATCAGTCCAATTGATTTAGCACTTTGGGCTTTAGAAATTCTATAATTTAGAATTTAAGTATAATACTTTCATCTATATAATGGTTTTACATGTGAAATTTTGTTAATATTGATGTTAGAACAAGAAGGGAGGAAATAAGACATTGTATCTCAAAAAAATTAGTCTTATTTTATGCGTCCTATTCGTTTTTGCTTCAATGTTTACAATACATACTGCACAAGCAAATGGCGGTTTTATAGATGTTACGAACAAGGATGACGCATATGAAGAAATCAATTATTTAGTTAATTTAGGTGTTATTAAAGGGTATACAGAAAAGGGCAAAACGTATTATAAACCTAACAACACAGTAACGCGTGGACAAGTTGCCAAGATGGTTGTTGTTGCATCAGGCAAAAAGCCACTAGTTGTTAATAAATCAAGCTTCACGGATGTAACAGCCGGCACAGAGCTTTCAGGCTATGTAGAACGCGCTATACAGCTTGGTCTCTTTAAAACAAATACAAAGGGACAATTTTTACCAAACAAACCTTTAACTCGTGATGAAATGAGTTATGTGTTAACAAACGCGTTTAAGCTCGATACAAGTGAGCATGAAAATAGCGATTCTCCTTTTGTAGACGTAGGCATAACTCATCCGTACGTTTCATACGTGAATACGATTTACTATAATGGTATTACAAAGGGAAGTAATCAAAATTATAATCCAAATGAACAAGTAACACGTAAACAGTTTGCGTTATTTGTGGCGCGTGCCAAAGATGAAAAATATCGCTTAGATATACCTGTTAAAGGTGTAGTAGTACCTGATTCATCACAGGTCATTGGTTTAGTTTCTGCAACAACTGACGGGTTAAATATTCGTAAATCAAAAGATTCTTCATCTACTGCTAATATAGTAGGTACAGTAAACAAAGGTGGACAACTATCAGTCTATGCAGTTGAGGGAGACTGGTTAAAAGTTTCCTATAAAGATGCTTTTGCTTATATTTATAAAACGTATGCGCAGTTTTTAGATGCAGATGGTAACGCATTAGGGAATGTCCAAAAGCAAGTTGCGACAACACAAAATATTAATCTTTACGTAAAAGCAACCTCTTCATCAAAGGTAATTTCAACTGTGAATAGTAAAGTGAATTTACCTGTTTATAAGACGGTAAGTGGTTACCATCTAACTGTAGTGAATGGTATACCAGGCTATATCGTGGCTAATAGTACAGCGGACGTTGAAGTAGAAAAACCTTCTACTCCAGATCCAGATCCAACTCCTCCAACAGTTTCAGGTGATTTATTAGGTCGAGTGACAGTTGACAATTTAAATATCCGCAAAGAAGCTAACTCTACTTCTGCGGTAGTAAGTAAGCTGAAAAAAGGCGAATATGTTCAAGTCAACAGTATTAACGGTTATTGGGCACAAGTGACTTATCAAGATCAAAAAGGGTATGTCCATAAATCTTACTTAAAGCTATTAAATCAAAGCGGTAATCCGTTAAAAGATCGAATTATCATTATTGATCCAGGTCATGGCGGGAAGGACCCTGGAACTCATTTCGGTACTACTATTCTCGAAAAAAACATAACATTAAAGGTTGGTACTCTAGTCAAGGATAAACTAGAGGCTGCAGGTGCAAAGGTATTAATGCCTCGTACCGGGGATACGTTCCCTACTCCACAAGATCGTGTTGACTTTACACATGCTAACTACGGTGAAATCTTCGTAAGTATCCATGTGAACTCAGCAAAGAATACTGATGCACAAGGTACCGAAACGTATTACGCTCAAACGCCGGGTGATATGTATCAAGAAGATATTGATCTTGCGACATTTGTAAACAATCAAATCGTTAAAAACGTAAATATGAAAAATCGTAAGGTCCAAGAATTTAAATACATTGTAGTTGCAAATACGAATATTCCAGCCATTCTAGTTGAGCTAGGCTTCCTAACGAATAGTGAAGACCGTGCTAAGTTGACGGATGATAAATATATTGAGTTATTTGCGGAATCCATCTACAAAGGGATTTTAGAATATTACTCAAAACAATAATAATGAAGAGCTACATCGTTCAATAGTAGACGATGTAGCTCTTTTTGTTTGATTAGTAGTATTCAAAGGAATTTTATCAGCCAAATTCACAGGTTTACCGGCGAAACGAGCACTTTTAGCGGCGGAATACACAGGTTTAGCGGCGAAACGAGCACTTTTAGCAGCGGAATACACAGATTTAGCGGCGATACGGCACTTTTACCGGCGAAATACACGGGTTTACCAACGATAAAAAACATCCCAATCAGCGCACTAAAAAATCAACTTTCACCTTAGTTATTTTGAATTTGCATAAAGTGTTCTATTTACGAATTGGGCAAAGTTTTGACGTGTCACTGTGCCATTTGGTTTAAATGTATTATCGGCATAGCCTGTAGTAATGCCAAGTGCATATAAGGCTTGGACATCTTTATAATATGCATGAGATGTCGGCACATCTGAGAAAGTATTATTCGTGTAGCCCTGAAGCTTGAAGCCGTTGACAAGTGCTCGTGCCATGGCAGCGCGGGTCATTGGCTGATGGGCATTGATTTTGCCATTCTCTAATGTAATGATGCCGTAGCGTAAGCCTGTTGCTAAAACGGCATAGCCATAGTCACCTGCTTTGATGTCACTCGCATTTAAGGTAGCTGAGCTTGATGCTGGAATCCCTAATGCTCGCAAAATCATTTCTGTTGCCTGCAGGCGAGTCAATGTACCTTGTGGATTAAATTTCCCATTAGTTCCTTTCACAATGCCTAACGCATATAAGTTTTTTATATCATAATAGGCACCATTCGATGAAGATACATCTGGGAAGAATGGAGCGGAAGCAATTGTTGCTTTATTGGAACCTTTTGCGCGTGTGAGCGTTTTAATTTCTGCAATCGTTGCAAATTTTTCATCAGCATTTTTGCGATCATCGCGCCCCTCTATAAAGGATGTACGTATCGTATATGTTCCGGCAGCTAAATTGCCAGGTATAGAAATCTGATATTTTTCCGCATGGGTACTAATATCTTTTTGATCAGCATTGGTTGTTGTGGAATCAGCAGCAAGTCCTGGAATGTAACGTTCATGTCCATCACCAACAACTTTATCGTTTGCGTCTAAAATTTCTACTTTCAATGTACCACGTACAGGCACATTACCATTGTTCTTAACCGTTACAGTGGAGTAGAAAACAAATTTACCAGACGGTGCTACATAACTTTGCACCCCGTCAGAGTAAAGCGAAAGATTATAACGGCGGGGCATATAGCCATTGTGTTTTTCGGCTACCCATTTTAAAGCATGCTTCATAAATACTTGTGCATCTTTGTCACCATTAGTTGTTGAATAGGCAGCACCATTTTCATTATCCTGCCAATCTGCTTTAGCATCAATATTAATATAATCATAGATTTTGAATCCAATTTGAACAACTCTGCCTTTTCCGTATTCGATCGCATGGGCTGCGCCAAATTCATTTTTTTTCATTGTTTTAGGCTTGTTTGTGTAATTGTAATCTGAGAAATATAAAATAGGTGTGGCAGATCCACCTTGCCAAGGCTTCACAACTTCTACCCAATCACGATCTGTTTTTGTTAGAGTAAGCTTGCTTTTGCCAAGCTCTTTTGTTGTATTTTGAATAATTGGATGAACAGTATTTATATTGCTTATTGTAGAGTTTTCTAACACAATATCGTCAATAAAACGTGAATTAAAGACTTCAGTTAAATTATCCCATTCCATTACCCAAGAATCGACATCATAGATTAATGGAGAGAGATCCATTTGACCAGGTTTAGGGAATTTTGTTGATTCATTACGGGCTGTCTGGAAGGCAAAAATTGCACCACCGCCATTTCGAACGTACATTTTGACATTTTCGCGTTGCTGATGATTCATCATGACTGTATAGGCAAAGACGATTGCATCATATTGACTTAAATTTTCTAAATTATTTAAGTCTCTCTCATAAATTTTCTCTACTTGGAAACCTTGTTGCTGATAGAGAAGAAAAGCTTTAAGTTCCTTATTATATGTGGAGCTATAGTCAACCTTTTCAGAAACAAGTTGGCCATTAAATGTTCCACCAGGGTGTGTAGTATTGGCATATTTTTCACTACTTTCAGAGAAAACGACACCGATTTTCTGTGCAGCATTAGCTTGTGTTGGTGCTAAAAAAACTACAAGCATAAAAGAGCACGCTATGAGTAGTGAAATGAATAATTTCTTCATTAAATCCACATCCTTATTTTTGTATTTGTCTTCAATTACGCGATTGCATCCTGATTTTGAATAGTGCTTGAACAATTGACCCCTTTCAATTTCTGAGAAATTTGCACTACTTACTTATCTTACATCTAAATAATGGATGAATCATTAAAATTTGGTTTTGTTTTTAACCGAGATTTTAGTACAGAGTTTTTGGGGTTTATTGTTAATTGATGTGAGGCTAAAATTGTGTTACCAAGCTAGGAGGGACAAGCATTAGGGAGAGCAATACAGAAGATTATGGGTATAAACTCGCAATTTAGGGAAAAAGGGAAATCGTTGCATAATTTTATATAAAATCAACTCATTCCTTTCTATAAGTCTACCTGTATTTATGATATAATAACTCTTGTTTTGCTTAGTAAATAAAAGAATAAACAATTATGATTCGCGATAGAGGAGGGCAATCACATCTTCTGAGATGTATGACATTTATGAATAAACTGAAACAAACTTTTGCAAAGGTCAACAAAATTGATACGTTTTCGCCGTATTTCTTTTTACCTTTTATATTAATGCTCTATTTCTTTACAAGTCTATTTGATTTCCATCGATTTGAATTATTTAACTTACGTGTATCAATTTGGCCAGCGGTATTTTTAGCAGTAATATGCTACTACATCGGTGTGTACATTATTGATAAGTTACAATGGACAATCCCATCATTTGGTTTATCCTTCTTTGGGAAATATGTTGTTCATTTTATTTTATTTTTAACAGTACTTGGTTTAGTTGCATATGTATTAATGATGATTACCGGTGGTGGATTAGGGATTGCTGATGAATCCAATCGACGTAACCTCAACCCAAAATTAAACTTCTTTGCCCAATTATTATGGTATGGAATTTTACTGCTAATATCATATAAAATGATTTTAGAAAAAAACATTACATGGAAAAAAACATTGATCTACGGCTCCATCTATGCTGCTGTAATGTTCTTATTCCTATTAATGGGTTACCGTACACCATTAATCATTATGTTATTTACTGGTATTATCATTTTCCATTACGTTGTAAAACGTGTGAAATTAACATGGTTCCTTACAGCTCTGTTTGTTATCGGGGTAGCATTCTCAATGTTTGGCTTCCTTCGTGTTATATCAGAGGATACAACGAAAGAATTTAATAGCCGTGAACAACCAGATGTAGAATTGACTGAAACAGAAAAGGAAAAACTGTTAACAGTAGAGCAGAAAGTTAACTTAACTCCAAAATGGATCCGTTCAATAAATGGTGAGAGTGTAACTGGCCATATTGTTTTAAGTAAAATTATCGAATATACGCAGCAGGAAGGCTATCTAAATGGGGAAATCCATGCTGGTATCTTAAGTACAGTTTTACCGGGTGAACAAGTGTCACCACGTATGAAAGTAACAGAAGTTGTAAACTCTCTAAGCGAAGCTGAAGGTAAATATATTACACGCCCTAACAGAACAACAACACCTACGTTTATCGGTCAATTATTCTTAGATGGCGGTTATTTACTTGTAGCGATTGGCTTCTTATTATATGGTGTATTAATCTCATTAATATATAATAAAGTGAAGCAAGGCGGTATTCGTAGCTTCCACTCAGTAGCTTATGCATTTGTCATTACCTTATTTACAGTGTCTATGCATACTGGCTTACTTGATTTAATCTTTGTTTTAATGCTTGGCTTTGTCATACTTGCGTCAGCGATTATTAAAACAGATAATAAAAAGCTTTCATATTAATAATAATAGAGATGTCTCAAATATTATTTGAGGCATCTCTTTTTTGCTATCCGTCGCTGTTATGGGCAAAAGGACGACTCAGCTTGTCGGCAAGAGAATAAATATAAATTAATGTGTATCAATAGACAAAGGTTGATTTTCACTCCGAGTTGGCGCTTTCCGCGGGCTTGGCTTCAATCTCCTCGTCACTACGTTCCTGCGGGGCTTTCAGCGCAAGCTCATCCCGCAGGAGTCGCCATTCTCCGTGAAAAATCAACGGTTCCTCATCACGGGATGAATTGGCAAGCGGAAATGGTTATGATTAAAATACTATATAAAGGTAGCCTCAGCACATGGACTTCTGAGTAAAAAGAGACAGTTTCGATGCTTCTTGGAACATGGCGGGGTCTGCCGATTAAATTACTATAACGTTGATCTACAGTCTGAGTCATCCTAACATTATAGGATGACTTCTCATAGTGGCGATTACAAAATAATCGAGGAAATATCTGTGAATGTTGAGCTCCTTACATGAGGTGATTTCCGTTCCAGGCTACCGATTTCTTGTGAGCGAGCGTTGAGCCGCTTCCGCTGTTGTTACTGTCACTCCGCTTCCGCACAGAAAACATTGTGTTGTAGCCACCCGCTTTTGCACATAAAAACATTGCTGAGGTTACGTTTTATTACTACAAATAAGAGTGACATGCTAGAAAATATACCTTAAGTAGAGTGGTTGATTTTCGTTCCGACTGGGCGACAAAATAAAGTAAACGGATTCACACACAGTTTTGTGTATGAATCTTTTTTTGATCTTTGGCAGGTGGATGTCGATAAAATTCAGAAGTTGGGCGATAAAACATAAAGTTTATCGATAAAACTTAAAAGTTGGGCGATAAAACATGAAAGTGTTCCGATAAAATTTAAAAGTTGGATGTCATTTTGTTAAAACATATGTCATGTGGATAAGTTGATTGGAGTGGAGACTGGGTGACTCCTTCGTGACCAACATCCTGCCGCTACGTTAGCACTACGCTTTCGCATAGAAACCACTAGTTGCTGTCGCTCCGCTTTCGCACAGAAACCACTAGTTGCTGTCGCTCCGCTTTCGCACAGAAACCACTAGTTGCTGTCGCTCCGCTTTCGCACAGAAACCACTAGTTGCTGTCGCTCC
>NZ_JBGCCD010000011.1:0-143845 GCF_041262405.1 Lysinibacillus sp. RC79 | reverse complement strand
TATTTTATTAGCACTTTCATTTCCATTTAAGTAACGCTCAACTGCTTGTAATTTATCTTCTACAGTATATTTAGCCATAGAAAAACTGCACCTCCTATTGTTAGATGTGTCAAACAATTGGGGTGCAGTTCACTCTTTACTATTTGCAGACATTTTTTCTTATTATAAACTTCCGACCAATCTGGATATTATTTTAATTAAAAAAAATACTGTTTTGAATATTTAAATCTTCTAAATGCGATAAGAGATGGTTTCATATTTCACTTCGCAGTACTCCATAGTTACTTCGAAACTTTTCCAAATTTTGTTATTTAGTCTATTTTCTCAGGCTATGAACTATTCAAACAAAGCGATCACTCACGACATATTAATAGTAAAGTAAAGCTAATTTAGCCTTATACCTCCAAAACTTTTTACTAAGGGCCACTCCAATCCCAAGTGACCCTTTTTTATTGTCTTATCCCACAAAAACATATTTTTTAATGCCTATTGTTGAATGGATGAATACCCCACCACTTCTCTACAGCTAACATATTATATATTGTAGAAAGGAGGGTTTTTATGGGATACTACGGAAATGTAGGTAATTTTAATAATAGTTGCTGCGGAGGAAATAACTATAGCTATGGTCGTGGCACTGGTTCAGCATTTGCGCTACTCGTTGTTCTATTCATTCTTCTAATTATTATCGGAGCTACTTTCATGCAAAGAGAGTATTAACATTTCCAATTTTCAAGTGTTAGGCTTTAGCCTCTATTCAGATTGCATAATTGATAATAAAGGTTAGCGCCTTCATTATTGGCAAAAATAGTAGTGTGATGCTAATCTATCAACCTTTAGCACCTCTCTTCTGAACAAAGGGTCGCTCCCAGCCTGGTGACCCTTTTAAACATTTCTTTACTCATATTGTTCATTAGTTTACTGTAGTGTGTGACGATGCTGCGGCTTTTCATGTTATAATTATCAAAGACTAGGATAATTCAATGAGCGTATTTGCAGCTTTTCCCTTTTGTTCTTAATGACATGAAGATCAAAAAATTAGAAAAACGCATCGAAGAACTTGAAAGAAATAAGTAATTATTTTATACATAATGAGATTTTAGAGCGATGCTTTAATCGCTCTTTTTTCGTTTAATACTCAAAATGTTCAGTATCTATTTGAAAAATTTAGCACCATCGAATTGTTCATAACCACTTCCTTTTCTATAGTCAGCAATTACAACACCATCTTTATCGAAATAACGAGTTTCCCATTGCGGATGACAATTTTGACTAAAATTATTACTGTCATATCGAACATTAATATTTAATGAGTCGTTACCTGACGTTATAATGCCTATCCTACCCATTTACCTCTACTCGCATTCCACGCTTTAAAAATGCGATAGAACGCTTTTCTTTTACGTTTTGTAATGATATTAATGCCATCGTCATTCCCTTCCTCCCTGTATAAAATCTTTCTTAAATTCCATTTAATTAAAATGTTATAGTGCTAAAAACTGGCACAAACGTTCGTATACAGTTATAATTATCTTATCTTAAAAACAAAAGGAGTCTTGCCATATGAATCAAAGAGTTACCTACTATGATGTTGCACCTGATGGTATGAAAATTATGATGGATATGGAAAAATACACCAAGAAGTCTACAATTAATCGAGCAACTAGGGAACTTATCAAAATTAGAGTCTCTCAAATTAATGGGTGTGCGTTCTGCATAGACATGCATACATCCGACGCTCGTAAGATGGGTGAAACCGAACAGCGTATTTATTGTTTAAATGCTTGGAATGAATGTACTTTTTATACACTTGAAGAGAAAGTTGCACTAGAATTATCTGAGCATATAACTTTAATTCCTACTAAAAGAGTTCCAGATGATCTATATAAGCGAGTACGTGAATACTATGACGAGAAACAGTATGTTGACCTTGTTCTAATCATCAATCAAATCAACAGTTGGAATAGAATTTCAATTGCAATGGGGAATACAGCAACTGAAAAATAATAACTCTTTAACGAACATCTCACGGTGTTCGTTTTTTCCTTCCTTTGTTCGCAATTTCTTTCGACTGATCCTCACAAAGAGCAGTTTGAAATTACAATTAAACTAAGGCAATTTACTTTTTTATTGCACATTTGAAATCCTTCACAAAAAAATGTCTGCTTTCCACTATAAGCAGACATTTTTTTAAATAATAATTTTTTTGAGATATGTATTCTATATCGAAATGGGTTTCATTTCCTGAAGTTCTTGATTTATTGACTTTGCACTTGAGAATGTAACTTTCTTTTCTACTCCATCTTCATCATAAGCAGGCAAAGTATAGTAACGTCGATTATCTTTCATTTCCCCCGCTCCTTGTATTTGTACATAATATTGATCAGCTGCAATTTTGTTTGGTGTAGATGCGTTACAACCAGCCGCAAAACTAGCGATAAGCGTTAAAATAGCACTTAAGACAAGTATTTTTTCATAGTTACTCCTCGTATATAAATTGTTCGTGTAATTTGTCTTCTTAATTTCTTACATCTTCATAAGTAACTCTTAACGATATCAAAATATCAACCTAGATATTTGAACAAAACTAAAGAGCATGTTTTGAAAAAGATTGTTCAAAACATACTCTTATTTAATGTGGCTGATTTAATTCTAATTAGATTTTAGTTTATCTTCATTTTCAAGGATAGTCCTCTATAGCATTTCAAATTTTATTTCTTCAACTAACTCAAGAACTTCATTTAGTTTAGGTTCAATTGTATCAAATAGATTGAGTATTTCTTGTCCACGGTCATTAAGATCACAAAATTTCTCGTTATGACATACTTCAATTCATTATCGTGAGCAATGGCATTTGAAAAAGCTGCCGCCTGAAAAATACAGACAGCAACTTCAACTAGAGTAGCTGTTATGATCTGTGCAAGCTACAGTAAATAATTTAATTTTCTATTAGTTTTTTTGGCATACTCATTTTTTGAGATGCTTGTTTTTTAAAAATTTTGTAACTAATAAATAGCTATTGGCCCATAAGGACCTTCGATAATTTCTATTTTTGTTTCAAAAATATCTGTCAAAATTTTCGAGTCCATAACCTCTTCTACTGTTCCAAAAGCGGCAATTTGTCCATCTTTCATAGCACAAATTCTATCAGAATATTTGGCTGCAAAATTTATATCATGCATAACAGTCAGAATTGTTCTTCCAAATTCATTAGCCGCACGTCTCAAATGCTCCATCATTTGAACAGAACGAGCAACATCAAGGTTGTTCAGAGGCTCGTCCAAAAGTACATATTCAGTCTCTTGGCATAAAACCATTGCTACATATGCCCTTTGCCTTTGACCACCTGAAAGCTCATCTAAATATCTATCTTCTAAATCAGTCAAATCTAAAAAATCGATATATTTAGAAATAATAGCCTCATCTTCTTTCGTTAATCTTCCCTTTGAATAAGGAAATCGTCCAAATCCAACTAGTTGTCTAATAGTAAGCCTAGTTACAAAATGATTTTCTTGTCGCAATATAGTCAAAATTTTTGCTAAGTCTTTTGATTTGGATTCAGAAACATCCATATTTGCCACCTGAATTTGACCTTCTTCCATATCCAAGAGTCTTCCAATCATCAAAAGTGTCGTAGACTTTCCAGCGCCATTTGGTCCAATTAAAGAAGTAAAACCCGCTTTTGGTATTTCAATATTCAAAGGTCCTATTTTCACCTTATCAGTATAGAACTTTTTAACATTATCAATTTTTATCATAAAGCCCTCTTCCTTAAAACTACAGTTAAAAATATTATTCCACCAAATAATTCGATAATAACTGAAACTACACCTTGAGCATGGAATACATGATACATCAAAAAGTATGCACCCGTTATTATCAAATATCCTATAGCAAGAGCCATTGGAAAAATATATCTATGATCATAAGTTGACGCCGCCTGATAGCTCAAAGTTGCTACTAAAAAGCCATAGAAAGTCAGTGGTCCAATCAAAGCTGTTGAAATTGACATCAAAATAGCAACTAATACAAGCGTATAAATTACACTAAATTGATATTTAACTCCAAAAGAAGTAGCAACATCCTTTCCTAGTGACAATATATTTAGATTCTTAGAATGAGCAAGAAGTAATAATGCTACAATTATTACCATAGGAATTACAATAGGAAAATATGCTGAATCTGCATTATTAACAGAACCAAACAATCTTGCCTGTAAAATATCAAATTCAGAAGGCGCAAGTAGTCTTCTCATGAAAGTTGACACAGAATTTAGCCCAGTGCCCATAATAATTCCAACTAAAAGCATAAGTTGTAAATTCCCGTATTTACCAGAAAGTAGCCATCCATAAAGTATCAAACTCATCAAGACCATAACAACAACTTGAAATAAAAATGATCCAATCCCACTAAAATTTATCAATGCACTAGCACCAAAGAAAAATATTGTACTAGTATGAATTGTTGAGTAAAGTGCTTCGAAACCTAAAAGCGAAGGAGTTATAATCCTATTATTCGTAATCGATTGGAAAGCAACAGTCGACAAGCTCTGACAAACTGCAGCAATAATCATTGCAACAAGAGCTACTATCCGTCTCATAACAACTGGGATAAAAGAAGGCGAATCTACTGGAACTGGATTGTTATAAACTAAAAGTCCATATGAAGAAAGAATGCCCAAAGCAATCAATGTTATTAGCAAAATCCAATAACGTCTTTCTTCCTTCTTAGAACGAAAAGCCCTAGCTGATCTATTTTCATTATGAAGGCTAGAATCGATTTCGACATTTTCTTTATTTCTATATTCCAATGTGTTCATCGGTGCCTCCTTGGTTTTCTTTGTCTCAATAAAATAGTAATAAACACGACTGACCCCACTGTTCCAAGTATTAAAGAAACAGGTACTTCAAAAGGCATTATAATTGTTCGAGAAATTATGTCACAGGCAGTTATAGTCCCCATTCCTATCAAACATACCCAAGGTAAATTACTCCTAAGATCATCGCCTCTAAACATTGAAACAATGTTTGGGACAATTAAACCCAAGAAAGGTAAGTTTCCAATAACAGCTGCAACAATTCCAACTGCAAAAGAAATGAGAACAGTACCAAAAAGAACAATCCTGTTGTAATTAACGCCAAGGCTTGTTGCGACATCTTCTCCTAGTCCAGCTAAAGTCAATCTATTAGCATAAAGAAAAATAAGCAAAGTAACGATAACAATTAGCCATAAATATTCATATCTTCCCACCTGAACGGCCGCAAAAGAACCTACAAACCAAGTTTCAATACTTTGCGTCATTTGAAAAAAGAGTCCCATAAAAGTGGACACTGCAGAAATGACTGCTCCAAGCATCAATCCAATAATCGGGACAATTAAAGACGAACGAAGTTTAACTCTTCTTAAAAATAAAAAGAAAATCATAGTTCCTATAAAAGAAAAAATGATTGCACCAGTCATTCTTAGAACTAAAGTCGGTGCAGGAAATAATAAATAAACAAAAAGCAGCCCTAAACCTGACCATTCAATAGTCCCTGTAGTAGTAGGTTCAACAAAACGATTTTGTGTAATCAGTTGCATTACGAGTCCTGCCATTGACATTGCAGCTCCAGTAAGCATTAATGCAACTGTTCTCGGAACGCGAGTTATGAAAAACATCTCCATTCCATCCTCTTGTCCACGTATATCATAAACTCCAGTAAACAGTGATATAATGCCTAAAATAATAACAACTATAATCGCTAATATAAAAGGTTTTGTCCATATCTTATTGTAGTTATAAAATTGGGGTTGAGAATTTATCTCAACCCTAGAAGTTACATTTTTTAGCACTATCTTATACTCCTTTACACTACTTAGCTAAAGTATTTGCAAGGTTTTCAAACAACTCTATATAAGTCTGAATTGATTCATTTGTGTAAGTATCTGCTGGTGCATAAACAATATGTTTTTTAGAAACAGCAGTTGTTTTTTGAAGAGCAGGTGACTTAGCAATAACATCCTGAGCAGGAACTGAATCTTCTTCACCAGATATTGCAGCATCACGATCTAATACGAAAAGCCAATCAGGATTACTTTGTGCAATAGCTTCAACAGAAACTTCATCACCTTTATGATCTGAAGTAGAATCGGCAACTTCTAATGCTGGTGCCCAACCGAAAATTTCATACATTGGTCCCCAAACACGTCCAGAATGAGGAGCTGAAAAACCAATATCCCCACCACCAACGATAACACTCATAACTTTATCTGTTCCATTATAAGCAGATTTAGCATTTTCGATAACTTTATCAAAATCAGCTACCACTTGTTTAGCTTCTTCATTTTTATCGAAAATTTTTCCTAAAGCAATTGTAGAATTTTTAAGTCCATTTACTAAGTTTTCCCCAGGCGTAGCAGTTTCCTCAGAAACATCTACATTAAGATCAATAACAACTGCATTTGGCACTAATTTTTTGATATCTTCGTAATAGCCAGCAAATCTTTGACCGATGATTACAAGTTCAGGGTTTGCAGCTGCTATAATTTCAAGATTTGGTTCGCGGTGATTTCCAACATTTTTAACTGAATCGTCCTTTACATATGGTGAATCCGCAGGCATTACATCCTTTGGAACAGCTACTAAGTCAATTTTCCAATCAGCTAAAGTTTCAAAAGTTCTATTATCCAAAGCAACTACATTCTTTGGATTTACAGGAACAGTAACAGTTCCATGGGCATCAGTGATTTCAACCGTCGCAGGTTTAGCAACCTCTTTACTTCCATTATCTTCATTAGACTTTGACTCTTGATTAGATTTATTACTTGAATCTGAACAAGCTACTAACATCAATGTCAAAACTGCGATAATACCAACAAATTTTAAAAACATAGATTTCTTCATACATATACTCCTTATGTAATTTATTTTGAAAATGATGAAGTCTATAGATTGAATTGGATAGTAATTGCTACCCTCCCAATTGCTATTGATAATCATTTTCATTTGGTCGTTCTGTGAATTAGTATAGTCTTTAATTATGTGAAAATCTTGTGAAGGATGTAAGTTGATAAAGAAAGTTGCTTTCAAGCATAGATTGGATGCAAAAAAGTATTACGTGAAGTATTCTTTTTATAGTTTCCGTCTCTTCAATATCTTCCAGAAACTGTTTGGTTATCAGATTTAATAGAACAAAAAAACGAGCAAAACTGGTTGAAACTGTTTTTACTCGTGTTTTTTCAATTATGTTTAATATTGCTTACTGTGACAAATTGTACTTTACCTATTATCTTATTTTTACTATTCAATCATTGAATAGCCCCTGCCATGTATTGTTTGAATATATCGGTCTTTCTTCTCGCACTTTAGCTTTTTTCTTAAATACCCAATATATAAATCCACTACATTTGGATTGACTGCTACGTCATATCCCCAAACCTGGTTCAAAAGCATTTCACGGCTCAATATTGTATTTTTATTCTTGATTAAAAATACAAGTAAGTCATACTCTCGCTTAGTAAGCGGGAAATTTTCGCCACCTCTTGTCACAATATTGCGGGATCCATCCACGAAGAGATCTTTAAAGCGAAAGAAATTAGTCTCGATTGGCTGGATACCGTCCCCTCTTCTTAAAATAACTTTTATCCTTGCTACTAATTCTTCTTTCACAAATGGTTTTCTTATATAATCATCTGCTCCCGCTTGTAATCCTGCTATGCAGTCCTTGCTGGACACATTGTCGGTCACAATGATTATTGGTGTCGTTTTAACAGCCCGTATTTGTCTGCAAATTTCCGGTCCAGATATACTTAACGAATCCCAGTCCAATACGATAAGATCCCAATCTTGCTCATATACTATATTTAAACCTTTGTTTTCATTGTGAAGTGTTAAAATGAAATAGCCTTCTTGCTTTAGACCGCTTCCGATTTTCTTTGCTAAAGACCGTTCATTCTTAATTACCAACACCTGCTTCACCTATGGTTCACCTCTACTTCATTACATAAAATAATTTATCAAAAAAAAGAATATCGGATTTATAAATCTTAAATTTCTAAAAAAACTATTATAACAACTTATCAGGATAAATTTGGGCGAATTTACAATAAACATGTATAAAATACTGAATCTAAAAAAGTCTCTTGCCTTCTCAGTCTATTAAGTAAGTATAATTCTAACATCTGTGAAAATCTCGTAAAGGGTTAGTTGGAGGGCACTGAAAAAGTCCGATGTGTTCATTTAGCTTTTGAAAGTTTGATTCAATCGAACTTTCAACGGCTTTTTCCTTTATAGTAAATGTAAGTGATCTTTCAATGCTTTCAAAACAAGAGTCTCCACCTTAGTCCATTTATGGCGATCTACGATATCGTGGTGCCAAAGGATAATATGCTTCGCCAAATAAACGTCCTGGTAGATTTCACATTTATTCTTGACGAATTACAATTAAAACACTGTCTCGATCATGAACAAAATACCGTGCCACCTATCCGTATGTTCAAATATTTATTATTGAAAGCCTTTTATAATTTATCGGGTGACGATGTCGTGGAACGTTCGAAATACGATATGTCCTTTTGTCCCTCATAGTACCAGCTCAAAAGAAGATGAATTTGTGGGAGTAATACAGATAGATGTAGCTATACGGATATGGTTAAGTACATCTCAAATACTGACAATGAGATTTCGGGAGTTGTGGTTTAATAAGTTGACCGTATACACCGCAGATTAAAAAACCTCTTAATCATGATTGAAGATGTTTTAGAGCCTAACAAAATTGCGTTAATTAGCATATCCGAAAAATTCGATATATCAACTGCACAGGGCAAGTTGTTTTTACAAATGTTCGACTCATTAGAGAAATAAGACAACTAGAATCATATCGTAAACAGTTTAGACCGTATGATGAAAAAATACAATATAAAAATGATCAGGTACTTAAATATAAGCGCCTGATCATTTTTATATTGCTATTTATTATTTAAACAACTTGTATATCATGAAATACTTTCCTTATGAACCTTATCAAAACTAAATCCTTTAAACGATACTATTCGTAGCATTCCAGAACGAGTTTTTTCGAGATATTGAACCTTACAATGTAAATGCGACTCAACCATATTATATCGCGGTCTACTTTGGATGCAATTTGTCTAGCAATTTGGCGAAAAGCTGTCTTTTCTTCTGGCTTAAATCCAAACTCTACATTTGCAATAGGTCTATGTTTACCGTTACTTAATTGCGTACCTACTATCATTGCAAAAGGATTTTCTGAGCATATCAGAACCTCCTCCTGTAATACAAAGAAGATTCTTTTGCTTCATACCCTCGGAGTACCGAACGCCAACAAAAGAATCTTTTCGAATACATAAAACCAATGCTATATTCATAACTTCATAAATGTACCACAAGCTACTTTTGTCTCCAAAATAATCCCTAATTCCATTCTTAGTTCTTCCTATCCAATTTAATTATTTTGCTAGTTGTAGCCATTCTTTAACGCCCTCTCCATTCGAAATGCTTAAATTCCTTTTGATTTTAGAATTTTCACCGTTTTTGCTGACATTAAACAATAAGGTCCTCTGCAATAAGCAACAACATCATAATTGGTGGGCAAAGACGAAGCTTATCTTCCATTCTTCGCTAGGAATAAAAACACAGCACCAGGAATATGTGCCTCTTCATATTCTTCTTTCGGTCGCACATCAAAAGTAAAACCTCCCCCTTTTCCATTCGAGGAACAAGTTCTGAAAGTATTATTCCCTCTAAATGGATGCTCCCTCATTAAATAAGAATCGCTCTTACTTGTAGGTAATAGTAGATCAGTACATTTTATCCTTATATTTTGGATTAATGTAAAAAATGTACACCACTAAAAGATCATTTTATGTACATTTTTTAACCGATTAGTGAAAAACGAAACAACAAGTAGAATCCTAAAAACATAAAAATAGCTATTTCAAAAATGTGTCTTTTCTTACTTTTGAAACAGTTTTCAACAACATACTTTATACAGTTTTATCAGTATTTATTTCTATAGTAAGCTCGTTCAATTTGTGGTCCAAGTCATCAAGCAAGCGTAGTTTATGATTCAACTGCTTTTCAAAATCCATTGATTGAGCCAATACCTTATTTACTTGAGAATCTAAGTGTGTAAGGACCTCTGAATTCATCATCGTTTTTCCACTCAAAGAAAAGTTATGTTTTTTTACATCCGCTAATTCTTCCGATAATTTTTCTATCTCAGTACTTTTCCCCTCTATTTCTAAGGCTAAATTCTTATTAAGAATGTCTAAATTGGCTTGTTCTAAACGAGATCTTTCAACGATTTCAATTATAGTCTTCATTTGTTGGCTTATATCCTTTGTAAAAACATTCAACTTATTTTCAAGGCCATCCACTAAAGTCTTATAATTAGCATCTGAATTCACAGAAAGAAATTCATCTTTAGTGGATTTTAACGTTTCCTTCATTAGCTTATTTTCTGCACGCAGTTCTTCTAATTCTTTTAATAACCCCTCTATCGAAGAAAGTTGTTTTTTCTTCTGGATTTCTCTTGCTTGTATATCTTCATAGTAAGTTTTCAATTTTTTTTCATGGTCTCTCTTCTGCTTTAAAAGCTCCATCGAAAGATCCTTTTTCTGTTGCATTAATTGAACATTTTCTCGCTCTAATCTCAGTACTAGTGAATAATAATCACTATCTCTGAGCCTTTTAACTTCATTTTTATATTTCGCTAATTCGGCTCTTAAAAAAATGATCATTTGCTGCAGCTGAATAGGATCATTGTTTTTAACAATATCATTATCCACACTTACACCTCCTATCACGACATTTTTTTAAGTAAACTAATCACTTCTTCAAATTGCTCCTTACTATCCTCTAACATCTCATCAAGCTGCTTGATAATCTTAATTTCTATTTCCTCATCACCAATTTCTTCAGCTTTCCTCTTTTCTCCTGACATTAAATAGGCAATAAGTAGATTCAATGTGCCTTTTTCGAGATAAGCGAAGCTATTATTTTCCGCATTACTATTGTTAGGTAGATTCGTAAGCTGTTCCTTCATTAGTTGATGGACAACACTATCTATTTTTTGATTCATATTTTCAAACTCACTCATTTTCATCCTCCTGTGTATGACTAATTCCATTAAGATTAATAGGATTTAAGACAACGACGCCATCTTCTAACTGATCACAATATGTAAAACCCATGATACTTCCTGAATAAGATAAATTATGACCCCATTTGATCTGAAAGTTAGGAAATGATAGTGTTTCGTTTGGCTCTAACGTTGTTTTTCCTATAGGTCTAAGCCAGAACTCCTCCTTGCTCGATTGATTATTGATTCGCTCCCAGCTACTGTTTCCTTTTAAATTTGGTGCGAAATGTTCATAGACATACCTTCCAGAGAAAGAGAACGGAGAGTCTTCAGGTAGTTTTATACATAGATACGGATTTGTTATAGGCTGATTACCTATATTGCGAATATGATAAGAGCCCAAGCATAAGCTCTCCTCATCAGGCCCATAAGAAATATTGAACGCGGATGTGAAATAACTAATGATGTTGACACTATCCGGAATAATAAGCTCCTCAACCGTTTTTTTTATTTCATGAACATAAAAATCCGTTTGTTTTTTTAGTTCATTTATCTTTTCTTCCACATGATCGATACGAGTAGTCATAATTAGTCCCCCCTTGCCAATAGTATTAAATTAAACAAAGAATTCACACTTTAGGCGATAGCTAATATCTGAAATCCTTTCATAAAAAAAAAGAGAGGATTACCCTCTCTTTACGATATGATTATCTTCTATGTGTTAGTACCATTAGCCAACAGATGGGAATACAGCAGGGCATTGCGCTGGGCGAACTACACCCGGACATGCGAACGGTAATTCTGCTCTTGGCTCGCAGAAAGTCGCTAAGAATTCCACAGTAACTGGGAATGTAGATTGAATACTTTGGCAAACAGATACAGTAATTGTTAGTGCAGAAAACGTAATTGTGCCTGTTCCAGCTGTTAATGTTCCAGTTGTACACACGAAACAATCTAAATCTGTGAATAAAATTTCTACATCTGTCCCTTTCGGCGCACATAATGTAACTTGTTCACAACGAGAAAGTGGAATAGTATTGCTTGTGAACATAGTGCCGTTCGGTAAACAAACAACTATCGTAAGAATAAAATTCTTTTGAATAGTTAAATTTTGAAGACATACAGTTTCACCATTAATGGAGAATTGGCGATTCTCACGGTTCAAGATAACAATAGGATTAGTTGTTGCTGGAACTACCTTACATGTAACTACCGCACCTGTTAAATTAGTCGTTGGCGTTACTCCTGGAAAAGTAATTGGCCCAGTAGGAGAAAAATCAAACGACATTTCCTTTACAATCCAGTCAAATACCTTATCGACGTTTATACAAATTTGTTCCTGCGCCTGGGATGGCATACTCTCTAGCATCCTTTTGACACCTCCATAAATTTTTTACCTTTCGTTTGTATCATATGTTTTCTAGCTATAAGTGTATGGGCTAATAAATAATTTGTTTTGATTTTTAATCAATTATGCCTCGGCATAATTCCGTCTGGAATCGGCTTTGTGCTTAGGCCTGCGTGATGCAGGTCAGTTAGCCGTTATCGCATGGATGCGATGATTTTAGGCTAACATCCTATGTGAACTCCTTTCCGATTCCGTGACATGCGCCGGAGGCTTTAGGCCAACATGATGTTGGTCACTCAGTCGTTGCCACAGGACGTGGCGTTCTTAGACTGAGTTCCTCTATTTCAGCGGGTGTTTGGACACCCACTGAAAAGTAGCTTAAATCCGCATTCATCTCTCCACCTATAGAGGCGGGATACTTCTGCTGAAAGAAGTTAAAATACTTCCGTATCAGTATGTTTCGTTTTTGCTTACATCTCCTCTTCTAATGGAGAAACTAAAAATGTTCGAAAGGATCGGTATATTTGTAACAGAAAGTAAACATTTTTAATAAAATATTAATGGACTGAAAGGGGTGAAATGCAATGGAAGATTCAAAATTGTACGCCACTCAAGACATTGGAAAATTGAAGCAAAAGATAGAAGCCTACAAGGACACATTAACTTCATTAAAAATGGGAACTTCAATTGAAGATTACCTATTTATGAAAATGGATTTTGATGAAATTAAAACGCAAATGGCACTTTTAGAAGGGCTAACTGAAACAATAGATGATAAGCAAAAAAATTCACAAATCAGAGGCTATGAGGAGCAGATAAAACTTCTATCAACACAAATTGAGTCTCTGAATCAATCGATTGAGGAAATGAACCGAGAAATACTAAAGGTTTTAAACAAATTACTTACGATTGAAAATACTGAAGTTTCAACCACTCCACCTAAAACTGAAAACACATCTAAATTTATTGCTAACGCTGCACAGAGGGATCCGATCGTTACACAGACAACAAGCCAATCGGCGATTACATCAAAACAGCCATCTTATAAAATGCTACAAAGTCTGGCAGGTAAAGCAACAAATGCACAATTAGATGTAAACAATGGTATACCTTCTACTCGCAACGGAAATCAAAGGGATGTACCCGAGGAACGCCATTTTAATCAACAATATTTTCAATCAATAAATACTCATCCAAGCCAAATATATAATGGTTTATTTAGAAATACCACCACCGAATCCACCTTCCATTTTAAACACGCTACGAACGCACAAGAAATTCCAGTCAGTATTAATGAACCTGCCTTACAGCCTGACGAGGCCTCAACTCCTGAGAATTACAGAAAAAAAAATACCGCTGTCACTGTAGATGAAATGAACTCTGAAATAACAAATGAGCCAGGCAATCTTGAAGTATTTGACAATGTTAATGAACCTGTCATTCTGGAAGCAGCTGAAACTGTTAATGAGCCTGTCATTCTGGAAGCGGCTGAAACTGTTAATGAGCCTGTCATTCTGGAAGCGGCTGAAACCGTTAATGAGCTTATCATTCTGGAAGCGGCTGAAACTGTTAATGAGCCTGTCATTCTGGAAGCAGCTAAAACTGTTAACCAGCCTGTCATTCTGGAAGCGGCTGAAACCGTTAATGAGCTTATCATTCTGGAAGCGGCTGAAACTGTTAATGAGCCTGTCATTCTGGAAGCGGCTGAAACTGTTAATGAGCCTGTCATTCTGGAAGCAGCTAAAGTGGTTAACGAGCAAGAGGACGCAAATAAATCCCCTATTTTAAAAAGTGATGAATATGAAATTTTTGAACCTACGTTAGGGGAAGTATATGAAACCCATACACAAATTGAAGAGGTAAACAAGCAACCCGAGCTAAATGACGAATCACCTGAAGAAAGCCAGAAAAAAGATAAGGGTTCTTTGTTTTTCAATTTCTTTCGAAAATGGAGTTAGTTTAAAGTTGTGGTGTACAGAGTCTATGGCGATTTTACGATAAATCCGTCCAATACGTATGAAAATACATATTGGACTTTTTTCTGTTCAAATCAATTATGCCTCGGCATAATTGCGTCTGGAATCGGCTTTGTGCTTAGGCCTGCGTGATGCAGGTCAGTTAGCCGTTATCGCATGGATGCGATGATTTTAGGCTAACATCCTATGTGAACTCCTTTCCGATTCCGTGACATCCGCCGGAGGCTTTGGGCCAACACGATGTTGGTCACTCAGGCGTTTTCACAGGATGTGAAGTTCTTAGCCTGAGTTCCTCTATTTCAGCAGGTGTTTGGACACCTGCTGAAAGAAGTTAACAAATTGGCAGAACGTCAAATTCATTAGAGAATACTTGCCATTGACAAAAACGCTTCTAAAGAACCTCAATATTTCCGCTATAAAAATTGCAATAGAGTTAATTGCCCTAACCCTATAATCTTAGCTGAATAGAATATTGAAGAAAGGGGGTGTAAAAATGTGTATGAATAATTCAATGTGCGGTTGCTCAAGCTGCGCAAATGTTAATAAAAATGAATGTGCTGCACTTGGTCCTTTTGAAGCTATAGACGCTGCATGTATTACTACTCCACCAGCAACAGGCTCCATCATCCCATTCGCATCAGGAATTGTTCCTGTTATTTTAACATCAGTTCTTGGTGGAACGATCGGTACAGTCAGTATGGTAGGATTCGGTACGTCTATTCCAGGGGTAACTCTTACTGGTACAAATATAGATTTAACTGCTGCTACAGGAACGGAAGCCTTTTCAGTTCCACGTGATGGTACTATTACATCTATTTCTGCATCTTTGTCTGCAACAGTTGCTGTAACCCTTACAGGAACAGCAACAGTCAGAGCACAAATTTACCGCGCGAATGCGGGAAGTAATGTTTTCAGCCCTACAACAGCATTTGTTGATTTAGCACCAGCTCTTGCAACAATAGCAATAGGCACTATTACATTTGGTACTAGAAACGTTACACCAGTGCCAGTAGCTGCTGGTGATCGTTTATTAATGGTGTTCTCCATTACTTCCTCAGGGATTGTTGCTACTGTTACTGGTAACGCAAGTGCAGGTATTAATATTGTATAAAAGATTATGTTCGTAAGTTAGATTAAAGCTTCCATACAGTATCATTATCCGTGTAAAATACGATAATTACTTGAAAACAATTTCAAAAGTAATAAGTAAAGTAGGCGATTTTCTTCAAAACCAGAAAATCGCCTATTTTCGCTCTAAAAATATATTTTTTATTTCGCCAAGGCATTTTGAATATGAGCAAGAGGATGCTTGCCATGCCAAGCATATAAGGATACGGCTTTTTTAAGTGTCATTAATCCTGAATCAGGATGATGAAAGGCTCGCTGTAATTGCTCTTCTGTTAAGCTTGTTAGCAAATACACCCAACGCTCATGTAAACTCTCAATCATTTTATAAGATGTTGAGACAAGCATTTCGGAATCGGGTAGCTTTGCCCATTCTTCCTCACTGTAAGGCTTAATCGTTGGAGCATCCTCTGTCAAAGCTAGCTTAAAACGGATGTAGCTATTCATATGACTATCTGAAAAGAAACGGGTCAAAGATGGGTCGTCTACATAATGGAATAGTATCATATGGATATTATTGGGGTAGAAACACTAAAACTGCTGAAATCCATCAAGAAGTTGATAAAGGCAATGTGGTACATGGTCGCTATGGTCGCTCTGCTGACGGGAAAGTTCTAGTAAAGGAAAATGAAGAAAATATTATTTTGAATAAGGGAATCCATCAAAGAAAGATTGCGTAGATGGTCGTCAGATGATGTTATCCTATTATTAGATGGAGATGACCTTCCATTTAGCCAAATCACTGGCATATAACGCTTAATAATTGAGCGAGTTTCATATTTTCGGGATGAAGATGATAATGTTATCGTAAAGATTAAGTACAAATGACCATAAACGTTGATTTGGCGGTCTTTTTTTATAGTTACTAAGCGCCAACTATTCCAAATGTTGTTGTTTAGTTACTATTTTACAAACAGAAATTAAATTTTCTGCTGTAGGACTTTTAGGTAGTCTCTTGCCTGTTGGTTACGTATCTGTCTGCCTACCTGAGTGATGTATGATCGATACCAGATCCTTTTGCCTTAGCTCGTTTTTCATCTAACTCCTTCATACCCTCAACCTCTAAATGCTTAATCCAACGTCTTACATTTTGATCAATCCCTAATTCTTTCGCTACTGATTTATAACTCATACCCTCTTGTGATTAGAATTAGTAAAGTTACTTAATTTTGATCAAAAAGATAAGAGCCTTACTACAATTTATAAGTAGCAAAGCTCTTTAAAGTTGTTTCAATCTACATCCATTAATTATATAACTCTTAATAAAATGAATAAAAAAGTTGTTATATTTCTTATTTAACAAACGCCCCCCTTTAGTTGAACATTAATTAATTATTTAAGTCTTCATTTTCCACCTTGGCCAACGCTACTATGTATAGTGGTACAACACTTGGAGGATATCAGGTTAGATGTTTGAGGAAATAGAAACGGCTGAAGTTCTTGTGTAACAAGGGGCTCAGCCGTTTGTTTTTCCATGATGAATGTTTTGGGTGCTAAAATAGTGTTTTGATTTTTATTTTAATAACTATATTTGACCTTTTACATTTCTTGAGCCCGATTCAAAAGCTCTAGTTTAGATTGGAGTTACATCCTAATCATGAAATACTTAAATTCTTTAATTTTATGCCTTCCCATAGTCTTTGAAAAAGTACCTCTCATAACTAATACCTAATTAATATTACCTGTTGGGTATAATGTAGTTCCTCCAATTGAAACTTTTATTTCATTAGATAACGGAACATTGTATTCATCAATAATTGTTCTCCACCAATCCCATGCAAGACCTGTACATTCTCTTGCATAAATTCTTATATTTTTTGAATTAGGCGGAAGTGGTATTACTGTAGAGAAATGAGCTGTTTTGTCTTTCCAGCTTCCATCCCAAGTTTTATGGGATAGTACTTCTTTCCCGTTTTCATCATATGAAAATTCATCCCAAGCTACTTCAAATTGAGCAACATATGCACCATAATGATCAAGGATGATGCTGCCTTTAGAATATTCTGTAGCTGTCGTCTCGATATAATCTGTATTGTTATGAACAGCAGCTATCGAATTATCCTTTAAGAAAACACTTGTATATGATATTGGGTATGCTGGATTTTTAAGACTAAATTCTGCATTATCTTTAATTATTTCTCTAATATCATTAAAGTCCTTTGAGACAACCTGGTTATGCTTTTGTGAATCTCCGCCTAATACTACAGCAGTAAAGGAACTTTCTTCAAAAATATCTTTGTACTGTCCATTAGTTTCTACATTGGTATTGACATCCTTCAGTAAGGCTTTAAAAGCAGCTTGTACATCCTTGCTCTTAGAGCTTGTTTCTAATTTTACATAAATTGTTCTGCCATAAGCTACATTTGACACCATAACGGGAGGGGCATCATTACTTACCCCTTTACGGGTTAACTCTTCAAAATGAACACTATCATCAAAAAGGTCTGATGGATTGTTAGGTAGTTCTGCACTTACGGTATAAAATATTTGTTTATATGCCGCAACCATCACTTTTTTCTCTCCACTCGCAATCGCATTAAAGTCAATTCCCAGTGAATTGTCAAGAACTTGGGCGTTAACATTCATAGCGCTTGCTATTTGAGATTTGCTATAAACCATAGATTCTGAATATTGTAGTCTTGCAGGTAAAGTATGAGTTGTTGAATATTTTTCACTCCAAGTAGATACTAATTCATCTACTGCCCCAGATACATTACCATATGTTGGATTGTCCACAGTCGTAGTATTTTCCCTTTTCATGCCAGGTAAATCTATGCTAATATTTAGCGGTTTTCTTTTAGCCACCAATAAACTAGGCTGATTGTCTACA
Source organism: Lysinibacillus sp. RC79 (assembly GCF_041262405.1). Classification (NCBI taxonomy): domain Bacteria; kingdom Bacillati; phylum Bacillota; class Bacilli; order Caryophanales; family Bacillaceae; genus Lysinibacillus; species Lysinibacillus sp. RC79. The sequence continues at coordinate 125,485 of NZ_JBGCCD010000011.1, read as the reverse complement.
AAAGCTTGATTTGCAAGTTGTAATGCTCCTGGATAGGCACGATTCGCCATAGAATCGATAATTGAAATATCCACCGGTGAAGTTGTAAGTGATTTTTTGTTACGTTCAACCACTATAAATTTATTATTTGAGTTAATACCTTCTTTTGGGACAAAACTATCAACCTTGTCACCATTCACTGCTAAAACTTCGCTGTTATTGTAGTTCAAGTTTGCTATACCAGTATCAATGTCATTAGATTTGCTTTTTTCACTAGCCAAATTAGTATCAAATGTTTCAGCAAAGGAAATAATCGGATAATTTATGATGCATAAACAAATAGATAAACATACTAGAATTTTTATTACTTTAAAATAATTTCGAATTCCCAAAAAATCACTCCTTTTATAGGAAATTATACCACAAAAACGTTTTATTCAAATATAGTAGTTTAGTATCGTGTTTAGCTTTTAGGATAGTATATATAGTAATATGACATATTATAATCGCTATTTTTAACTACTATAGTCGCAATAATTACTGTGATACCATCTAATGAGAGTACGGCAACTATTCCTTATTTTTAGAGTCACTGACAAATTAATAAAGATATTTATTTTTAATTTTTCTATACATGTCTGCCAGCACTCAGTGATGTGATTAATTGGTTTACATGCTCAACCCTCCACAATAAATACTTTGTTATTTCTATTTAATTATTTTCATACAATGGATTCGGGATAGCAAACTCTCATCTTGCCCATTGTCTTTTTTAATACATTGCTGTCCCATATTTCAAAATAAAAAGCCATACCCGATTGCATATGACCTTTAGTTAACAATATTTTTACCCTATCATCTTTTAATTTTTTCAGACGGCTCACTATACAAAAAAACAATCGCATCTTAATTCTACAAATTTTTCCAATAGGATGAATACCTCCTTAGCTTTCTATAACTATACATACAATAGACATAGAAAGGAGGGAAAATTTCATGGGATACTTTGGTAATATGGGTAATTACAATAACAATTGCTATTACGGTGGTGGCTATTACGGCGGCAATAGCGGCTCTACATTCGTGCTAATTGTCGTTCTATTTATTCTTTTAATTATTGTCGGCGCTACTTTCATGTATTAATCTAAAGTGCCTTTGTTAATACCAATCACAAATAGCGAGAATAATGTGTAAAGCTTATTTAGCTTTACATCACCTTATTTAAGGGTCACTTTTACAAGAGTGACCTTTTTTCATTAAAATATTTGAAAATTATTTTTAGTAAATAGATAAATATCGCAATCCTTATTGAAAACTTTACATATTATAAAATTATAGAAGGGAGGGAAATTACTATGTCTGAATACTATGGTAGTGGTACTGGATCAGCATTTGCGCTAATTGTTGTTCTATTCATTCTTTTAATTATTGTCGGCGCTACTTTCATGAATAGAGGTTATTAATACCTAACACCGCCTCTAATGCTCATAACTATTAGGATAATACAAACTTATCCTTTCTCTTCTATTCATTACTAAGGGTCACTATCCTCCGGTGACCTTTTTAAATGCCTATTCCTAGGGAAATGAAACTCAACAAAGTGGAAGGCATCTGAGTTTTATTATGAAAAAATGATGGAGTAAATGAAAAAACTAGTCCCGGATTTCAGGACTAGTCTCTGGAGCAACTTATTTATTCTTCATTTGTTGCGATTAAACGTGGTTCTGTCGTACTATTTGATGCATCAGTAACAATAATTACATTTCATTTTTTACCTTTATTTGTTGCGATTACCTGTGGTTCCGTCGTACTGTTTGATGCATCAGTAACAATAACTGCATTTCGTTCTTTGCCTTTATTTGTTGCGATTACCTGTGGTTCCGTCGTACTGTGTGATGCATCAGTAACAATAACTGCATTTCGTTCTTTGCCTTTATTTGTTGCGATTACCTGTGGTTCCGTCGTACTATTTGATGCATCAGTAACAATAACTGCATTTCGTTCTTTGCCTTCTTTCAGCGTTGGTGGCTCTTGGCCAGTTGCCGCAAAGACGGTCATCCCTCCAATGACTAATGTACATGCTAATGCTGTTCCTAAAACTGACTTTTTCTTTAAGGTCATAATGGACACTATCCTTTCTTCAATCCCGTTTTTACTAAAATGATTACAAAGCGGCGTAACCGTATAGGTTTCATCTGCCATATTGATGAGAGATAGTGCATAAGCTGACTTTGCCTTATCTCCAAACTGTCTAATAACCCTTTCGTCGCAAGACAATTCAATGTCTCTGTTTACTAAAAAATACATAAACCAAACTAATGGATTAAACCAATGCAAAGCTACCATAATCGTTAACATTACTTTCCACAAAACGTCAAAGCGTTTAATATGAATTAATTCATGCGTGAGAATAAACTGAATACTTGCAGCGTCTTCCCAATTTGTTGATTTCGGCAATAAGATGACTGGTTTAAAGATTCCATATGTTAACGGGGTTTTAATTCTATCTGATACTGCAATTTGAATCGTTCTTTTTAACTTATGATCGTTTAGCCATTGAACGAGATACTCATTATTCTTCACTGGGATGGCTGTTTGAAATTCTTTATAAAATCTAATATAAGCCACTATAAAGAATAGTAAAACCCCGATACCCCCACATGCCCAAAGGTACTGAACGAAATCGCTTGTCATCACAAGCAAAAGCTGATGATAGAACGTGTTTGATGTTTGTGCGATTTCAATTGTATTGTGCATACTTTCCGAATCATTTGAGTGAGTGAGCGTAACAAATAAGTTTTTCAGTATAGGCTGTATGCTCAACTTTGAATAAAAAGAGTAGGGGATGAGTAGTTTAAATGCAACGAATCCCCAAAGAATTAAAAATGTTTGCTTTGGCACTTTATTTCTTACTAACATCCTCATCAATAACACAATGATGAGGAGGAGAGATGCGTCTACACTCATGTTGAGAATACTCATATATAATTCCTCACTCAAGATCTTTAACAATTTGCTTTAATTTTTCGATCTCACTCGCGGACATTTTTTTCTTGTCTAGTAAGGATGCGAATAGTAAAGATTTAGAACCATTAAATATTTTATCAATCAATTCCGTCGTTTCTTGTTCTTGTATCTGTTCTTTTCTGATGATTGGATGACAGATAAAGTTAGGTTCAATTCTTTCAATGGCCTCTTTTTTTATACATTTTTTTATGACGGTATAGGTGGTATTTTTATTCCAACCTATTCGTTCGTTTAACATTTGTGAGAGCTGTTTAGCTGTCAAATCGCCTTCTTCCCATAAAATATTCATGACTTGTAATTCCGAATCAAACAATTTAACTTGCATACGCGCATGCTCCTTTTCTTAAGTGGACTATTGCAATAGTTTGCCACACCCTAATACTACTTTGATAGTCTGCAGTTGTCAAGACTATTGAGATAGTCTGTTGGAAAGAATCCATTTTAAGGGCATAATTATACAGATAAATTAACCTTTGGATACTGTGTCTAAACCCATTTATCAATACTTATCCTAATTTTTCTCTAGAAAATTGATTCTCCAGTCCACCCAACTACCCATAATTTGCAAAAAGCTTTTGGACATCAGATGACTTTCCCATTTGATTTCTACTTTCTTGATGAAATTAGTGTTCTCCTCCTAGAACTTTCCGAGCTAGTATGCCAACACACTCGATCGAAAGGATGGGTGGTAGTTTCAACATGAAGAATAAATTCTCTTACTTTCAAAGTGACCTTTTGAATGTTAGGGGAAAAATGTAATTAATAGAAGACTTTTTCAACCATTTCCATAAGCCTTCGATCAGGTTAAGTTATGGGCTGTAGGGAGGCAGAAAAGCGGATTTAAGCCTGTCTTCGGACGTATTTTTATTAGCAATGTTCCTAATGTAAAAAAGAGTGCTAGGTTCTCATTGAATTTAGATTTGCTTTAGAACCTGCACTTAAAATTCAGATTGATGTCAACTGTGAAGTGAAGCCGAAGCAAATTATAGAGCCATCATCGAAGAAGACTTTACTAAGCTTTTATCGAATTTTAAATGTAGATAAGATAAATGGGCCTGCAAGCGCCGGAACACCAATAGAAACAGCAAATTTCCCCATAATATTTACTAAATTTGGCCCTGCCACAGCCCCAAATGTTGTTGTTTAGTTACCATATTACAAATAGACAAAAATTTTCTGCTATGACAATTTTAGGGCTGTCTGTTGCCTATTTAGTTACGAACAGGGCTGCCAGTATTCGGTGTATCAACGCCAACAAAGAAATCTTTTTGAATACATAAAAAATCAATGCTATACTCATAACACTTTTTTCATTTAAATCTTTAAAAAGGCTTAGGAATATCTCCTAAGCCTTTCAATCTTTCTCTTATTGTATAACGCTTGATTTGAAATCGTCTAAAGATGGTAAAGTAGTTATCAATCCTTATTCCAATCTATTGAGTTAGTATTTGTTGGTTTAAAATAAAATTTATACAAAATATTCTTATACAAACCTAATCTAAAAAAATGATCAGAGCTTTGGTATATCCTTCCGTCTCTACTTCATTAAAATGTAGTTAAGGTTTAGGACGTATACTCATTATAGAAAAGTGAAATTATAAATAAGCTTCAATTGATGCTGCTTTTTTCAATTCGAGAACAAAGGCTTTATATTTCTCTTCACGCTTTTCATATTCAAGGATGACACGAATGTATTCCTTTTGCATATCTCCGTTTTCAGGTGATTTTTGGTATTCATGTTCAATTTCTTCCTTGGATACACTGTTGTCTCCCAACTGATTATCAATAAATCGTTGCATACGCAATTCTTGCAATACTAATTGTTCAATCTCCAGTTTAGAGTAATCTTCTGATTCATCAATTCCAAACTCGTCAAATAATTCTTGCATACAATCAGTAATTTGTTCTTTATCAGGTTCCCATCCGGAAATGCTTCTATCCTCATTCATTTTTTGTACAATAAGCTCATGTTCAATGACTGATTCAAGAGCACAATAATAACACTCAAGAAGGTCTGATGAAGACATTTCAGAAGGTATGATACCCAACTTCATGTCATTAATCAGCTCAATATTTAAATAGTTTAAATTTATTTCATAATCGTTAACTCTTGCCACGATGGACGGTAGTTGGATTTTTTCATTGTCAGTCAACATAAAAAAATCCGTAATAACTACATCCTCTCTACTTATACTTTGGCTGGAATTATTTTGTTTGTTTATCACTAATCATCACCATTTTCAGTCAATTTTTTAATTGCAGTTTCTATTTTTACAAACGACTTTTTAGGTCCAGGGATATTCCCTTTAATTAACAATAGGTTACGTTCACTATCAACCTTTATGATTGTAAGATTTTGAATAGTGGTCTGTTTTCCACCCATACGTCCGGGCATTTTCTTTCCTTTGAATACTTTCATGCCATCATTTTTGGCGATTACACCGATGGAACCAGGAGCTCGATGGAATCTTGAACCGTGAGATGCAGGACCGCCACTTAATCCATGTCTTTTAATGACACCTTGAAATCCTTTTCCTTTAGATATACCAGTAACATCTACTATGTCGCCTTCTTGGAATATATCTGCACTAATACGTTTTCCAACATCTAATGATGCTCCACGAATTTCTTTAACATATCTTTTAGGAACGGTATTTGCCTTTTGACTTCTTCCAATTTCAGCTTTGATTGGATTCTTTTTATCAGAAAATCCAATTTGGATTGCATCGTATCCGTCATTTTCCAAGGTTTTCTTCTGTAACACCACATTCTCTTCCACTTCAACAACCGTCACAACTATGGGATTTCCACTATCACTAAACACTTGAGACATGCCTATTTTTCTCCCTAAGATTCCTTTTATCATAAATATCCTCCTAATAATTTAATTTATTGTTAGTAATAAATTATTAGGGTACTTCCCACGTTCTAAACATTACTCTCACCCTTATTTATTGGTTATTGTTTTTTGATAGTTTCCATACAACTGCCCGCAAGCAGCATCTATCTCAATACCAAATTGGCTTCTAATGGTAACGTTAATTCCTGCTGACTTTAATTCTTTATAGAAGTTTACAACTTGATTCTCATTTACTTCTTCAAACCTCATAGGTGAACTAACAGTAGGGTTATATCTTATGATGTTTACATGAAACAAGTTCCCTCTCTTATATCTACCTCTTAAAAGGCTTACTACTTTTTTCGCATGGTCAATAGAATCATTAACTCCAGGCAACATAATATAAGCAATATAAACTTTTCTTGAGGTCACACGTATATGCTCATCTAATGTGTCCATTACATCCAATAATGGGTAGCGTTCATTAATTGGCATTAACTTGCTACGTTGTTCATTAAAAGGAGAATGTAATGAAAACGTCAGGTTGACCTGCGGATAGTTTTCAGTCATTTTTTTAATGCCCGGAATAATGCCTATAGTCGAAATAGATAACCTGCGAGGACTTAAAGCAAATAACTCCGGATTTGTAAGTATATTTAAAGCATCAAAAACTTGCACATTAGCTAATGCTTCTCCCATCCCCATAAAAGAAATACTATCAATTGAATGTCCTTTTAAGTGAAAGTACAAAATTTGATCAGTAATTTCATCTGACGTTAAGTTGCGTTTTAAACCTATATCTCCTGTTGCACAAAATTTACAACCAAAATTGCAACCGCACTGCGAGGATATACAATATGACTCCCAACCAGCTTTATATTTCATATTTACCGTTTCTATTTTTTCGTCTCCTGAAATTCCAAATAAGACTTTTGTAACTTGTTCAGAATGTTGTGCCTTTAAAGCAGCAATATTTAAAATCGATTCTCCAAACTCCTTAATTAACATTTTTCTTAGGGATTTAGGAAGAACCGTTATGTCATTGAAATTATTTATTCTCCCTTGGAATATAGCATTTGAGATTTGATTCATTCTAAAATTAGGAAATTTATTCTGCTTCAAGAACTCTTGAATTCTTATATACTTGTTTTTTTGTTGCATGTTTTCTCATCCTTCCATAAAACTCTGGTTTGTTTGAGTAAATAGAAGGGAGTTATCATCTAACCTTTTTATAAAAATTAGGCACAAAAAAAACACCGACACAATTATCGGTGTTACGCTTAAATAAAATCACGCACAAATAAACAAGGACATTATGTCATTGAATTAGAGTTTATTTGCCGTAGAGAAAAAGCTCCGATAACTGTTTTTGTATGGTTATTTGGCTTAAAAAAGGACAGACTACTCCCTTTGTACGCCAAGCGATTTCCAATTTTTGCATTTTTACCATACAAAATTCTAAAAACTGTTATCATTGCTTTCACCTCTCTCTTGTCAATATTAGTAATAAGTACCATATCATAATGATTCCCCTATGTAAAGTTTAAAACATAAACAAATGTTGAGTTTACAGTAATAACTAACTTACTCCGTTAGCTTAAGATACAGCAGCCAAAAATGGAGGCTGTATCTTAAGCTCTTGCAACTCATTGGTTACTTTGAAACTATTATTCCAAATGTTTAGTAACCATTAAAAACTTTAGTTCATTTAACTTATCTCAAGCTTTTCTTGACCACATGACAACTGGATTAGAATTAAGAATAATAGCCACCCAGCTAATGATAATGTAGCATAACTTACATTAGCCACTACCATGCCTGATAGAGCACCGCCTGAAGCCCCTGCTAGTGCAACTAAAACATCTATTTTACCTTTTGTTTTTGCGCGAGAGGAAGGCCCAGTTGAATCGACTTTTTGAGCAGTACTTGTTTCAATTTTAAAAAACGAATACGAATAGTTAAACATCTCTCCCAAAACCCGTTGAATATTTAAACACTTTTAAAATCTATTTTTATGAAATTTTTCTTTTATTACCATCATCGAATTACGAATTACATTAATTTCACTATCAGTTAGTCCACTAAACAATTGATTTATTTGTTGATCTGACTGAATATTAATTTTCTCTAGCAGTTCTTCTCCTTTTTTTGTCAATAAGAGAAGGTTTTTTCTACTGTCAATTGTTGAGCTTTTTTTCTCTATTAATTCTTCCTTCTCTAATTTACGTAAAATTCTGCTCATATAGCTTCTATCAATATTAAGTTCTTGCACGAGAATATTCGCAATACACTCAGTTCTCTCGCTTATTTCAAATAGTATTCGTGCTTCAGTCAATGAATAATCTGTATCAAGAATTTGGTTATTAAATAAACCAAGTACCTTTGTGTAAAATCGATTGAATTGTCTGATATCATAAATAATCTCTTTATCCATACATTCTCCTTTAGTTGACTTTGTCCACTTTTAACGTTAATATAACTATATCCTAAAATGTGGACTTTGTCCATGTTTTAGGGATGCCATTTTCAAAAAATCTTTCGCAATCTTATCTTTATTATTACCAAATTAAAGGAGATTATATAATATGATTATTCGAAAAATTAGAAAAGAAGACAATGCAAAAGTAAAGGAAATAATACAAGATTCACTAAAATCACTTGGATTAGCGATTCCTGGGACAGCTTATTTTGACCCTCAACTTAACGACCTTCACCAATATTATAATAATTTAAAACATGCAAACTATTGGGTAGTAGAAATGGAAGGAGAGGTTGTTGGTGGAATTGGTATAGCACCTCTTAACGAACATGATAAAGTTTGTGAATTGCAAAAGCTATACTTAAGTACAAAAACACAAGGTTTAGGATTTGGAAAGATGCTAATGGAAACAGCATTGTCATTTGCATCTAAACATTATGCACAGTGCTACTTAGAAACAATGCATCAATTAAAAACTGCATGTATGTTATATAAAAAATTTGGATTTACACTTTTACATGAGCCACTCTCAGGTTCTGAACATTCTACTATGGATGCCTGGTATTTAAAAGATTTGAATTAACCAGAAGTCCATTAAAAACGGCTATTTGAGGAATTTTTATCGCATATTAAAATTCTCTACTGCGGCACTTTAGTAGTTTCTTATCTGAAACCCAACGTCTTACCATTGAATCAACTTTTAATTCTTTCGCTACTGTTTTATAACTCATTCCATCTTTTGATTCGAATTAATAAAGTTATTTAGTTTCAATCAAAAAGGTAAGAGCCTTACTACAAAATAAATTAGAACAAACAACTAATGAATTACTCGAAGCGGGATATACAATTGAGAAAATTATAGCAGCCTTTAATGAGGTAATTAAGGCATCTAATCAAACAGAAGCAGATGATAAAACAAATAGCTAATTACATAGTTATTTGTTTTTATTAAGAGGAAAAGGTTCTTTTAATTTACATCTCGGAGTACCAAATGCCAACAAAAGAACCTAAAATTAAGTTATTTTTTAATAAAGTTTTATTTAAATTCACTCTAAATTCTTGATTTCACTGCATGTTTAAAAAAGATTGCATTGGCTACTTTGAAACTATTTTAACCATTAAAAATTTTAGTATCATATAATTTATCTCAAGCTTTTCTTGACCAGATGACAACTGGAATAAGGATTAAAGATAATAGACCTCCAGCTAAAGATAATGTTGCATAGCTTGCATTAGCTACTACCATGCCTGAGAGAGCACCACCAGAAGCCCCTGCTAGTGCAACTAAAACATCTATTTTTCCTTGTGTTTTTGCTCTAGTGGAAGGTTCAGTTGAATCAACTATTTGTGCAGTACCACTAATTAAGCCAAAGTTCCACCCTAATCCAAGTAAAGAAAGAGCAATGATTAATAGAACCATTGAATCGCTCGGTGCAAATGCTGCTAATAAACCAGCAAGTAACAAAGTCACTCCCGAAGCAATACTCATAGCTGTTCGTCCAATTTTATCTACAAGAACTCCTGTTACGAGCGATGGAAGATACATTGAACCTACATGAAATCCTATAACAATTCCAACTTCCGATAAACCATGACCATGATGTTTCATATGTACTGGTGTCATCGTCATGATAGCAACCATTACAATCTGAGTAAGAACCATAACCGTTGCACCGACTGTAAGACCTCTTTTATTGATAGCTTTTTCACTAAAGGATTCCGTCTTATTCCCGTATTCATTCTCTCGTCTGTCCGCTTCTATCATTTTTGCAATTTCTAATGGATCGGGACGTAACATAATAAAAAGGACAAGACCCGCTAAGATAAATGCTGTTGCAGATAAGATAAATGGACCTGCAAGAGCCGGAACACCAATAGAAACAGCAAATTCACCCATAATATTTACTAAATTTGGCCCTGCCACAGCCCCAAATGTTGTCATCATCATTGTTGTGCTGATAGCCGTTGCGCGTTGTTTATTATTGGCTAAATCTGTCCCTGCATAGCGTGCCTGTAAATTTGAAGCAGTCCCTGCACCATAGATTAATAGAGATGCGAATAATAAAATGACACTATTCGTAATAGCAGCAATCACAACACCGATTGCACCAAGTCCACCTACAAAAAAGCCTGTCGATAAACCTGTACGACGCCCATAACGTTGTGATAGTTTCCCTACAATTAAAGCTGCACCCGCCGAGCCTAAAGTAAATAAAGCGGATGGTACTCCTGCATAAGCATCCGTTCCTAGCATTTGCTGAGCTAACAGAGCCCCTACCGTAATACCTGCTGCAAGCCCTGCCCCACCAAAAACTTGTGAGAGACTAACAACGATTAGCACTCGCTTATATAAGCTCTTTAGCTTTTCAGGTGAATCAATATAAGTCTCTGTAGTTTCTTGTGCTTTTCCAAGCATCTTTCAACACCTTCTTTTTACTTGTCTCAATGAATCAATTATGCCTCGCCATAATTGCGTCCGAAATCGGCTTTGTAGCGGCAGCAGATGTTTTTTGTGCGAAAGCGCAGTGCTAACGTAGCGGCAGCAACAGATGTTTTTTGTGCGAAAGTGTAGCGGCAGCAGCAGATGTTTTTTGTGCGAAAGTGCAGTGCTAACGTAGCTCAGCAACAGGGTTTTGTCTGTGCGAAAGCGTAGCGTCAGCAACAGGGTTTTATCTGCGCGAAAGCGAAGCGGCAGCGGCAACAACACGATGTTGGTCACTCAGGCGTTTTCACAGGATGTGAAGTTCTTAGGCTGAGTTCCTTTATTTCAGCGGATGTTTGGACACCCGCTGAAATAAGTTAAAACGTAACCATTTTGTCAGCCCATTCAACAACTTTAGCACAGACATCCATTGTAGAAATTGGACAAGTAGTTGTTTTATCTAGAAATCTCGATTGTGAACTACCCCCACTTAGTATCCTTACAAGCTTACTTGAAGTGGGGCTTCTCGGTTAGTCGATACTTTTGATAGCTAACGAATTAGTTCCAAAAACTTAATTAAAAATTAGAACTGTCAAAAGCAGTTTCAGATTACAGTTCTTTTTTTCTTTATATTTAATGAGCATGCATAACAACATTCTTTTTCTTTGAATATAGTAAAAAAGTGATGGTTAAACTTAAGCTAATAATACCAAAAACAAGTCCCAATCCACTTAAACCAACTAAATCTAGCATCATGCCTGTTGACAATAAGACGACCTGAAAGATGACAGAATCAATCATATTACGGAATGAGAAAAATCGCCCATGAAAATCTTTTGGCACTTGCTTTTGAAAAATCACCATTGTCGTCGGGAAAAAACAGCCTACTGAAAAACCAAAAACTCCAAAAGCTAATAATGCCAAAAATTTAATATCCGAGAATATTAGCAATAGCTCCATCGAACCGATGATAAATGCTAATACAAAAAGTAGTGTTTTAGTGTTCAGCCGTTCCGTAATGAATTTCAAACCAGCTGCACCTAGCATAAAACCTATGCCCTCAACTGTATATAATAATCCTGATATTGTCGTTGAATGATGAATCTCAGAAATTTTCATGATCACTAAATTAAAGGAACCTAAAAATAATGTTGGAATTAACATTAAGACAAGTGTCATTAAAACAATAGGATGCTCCTTCACCATCGGTAGCACTTCTTTAAAGTCGCCCTTTTCATTAGTTGCTGACGATTGATTTGCCATTTCATTTAATTGTAGGAAGTTCGTAATAACAAACATCATCATATAGACAATAAATGAAATGATGTATAACCATTTCAGCTCAAAGAAACTTAGCATAAATCCCGCTGCAGCAGTACCAATAATCCTAGAAATCGTTCGAGCATTCATTTGCCAAGCATTTAATGTAATTAAATCCTTATCCTTAACAATCATTGGAATAATAGATTGTAGAGCAGGCATATAAAAAGCGGCTGCTATTTGCAACGTAATTAAAAAAAGAATCATCCAAATAACTGAATTTGTATAAAGTGCCATAAACATAAATAAAACACTTATAATTCGCCCTACACTAGCCCACTGTACAACTGTTTTCTTCATTGACCTGTCGATAATACGCCCTGCCAACGGACCTACTACTAAACCCGCCAAAATACCGCTGGAAATAATTAATGATTTGTGAAAGTCAGAGGGTACGACCTCTTGCATAAAAGCTAGATTCCCTATAATCCCAGCCCACAAGCCAAGACCTACAACAAATTCACCTAATAAAATTATCCATACATTTCGATTACGCCACATGCTGTATCTCCTTGTTGTTTCATTTATTAATTAATAAATCGTAACAAAATTACAAATATTAGTACATAGTCATTTTTAAAAAAATCACCTCTTTAGTTTTTCTTAGAGGTGATTTAGTATTGGATATTTATATTAAAATAAATGTGAAGATTGTGCAGAAATGTACTTAAACTTACAGGTTAGGTTAGTTGAAGAAGAAACTTTCAAAACAATAGAAAAGACCACTTTCCCTCTTCTAGGATTGTAAACTCCCAATAAACACTAATTCTGATGCATCTCTAGAATCTAAAGCACCGTTCATAATTTCTTGTACATCATTCAAAGTATCTTTAAGGCTGACAGATTGGCCAGGTTTATTTGTAAAGGACTCGGCAATATAAAATGGCTGTGTTAAATATGCTTCAAGTCTCTCTCCTCTTTGATATGTTTGTAACTCAGAAGTCGGAATCCGTTCAATCCCACTAACATTCACTAATGAACGGAGTTCCCGATAACGGCGAAGAAGTTTTAGGGCTTTTTGTTGAATTGTGAAATGTTCCTGATCTAAATGTGCTCCTTCGAGAACAGTTGATGTTGAACTAAGAGGATTAACAGCTGGATAGCGGTGTCTTGCAGCAAGATCAGCATCGAATTGCCAAAATGTTTCAAGAGGTCCATAAGGTAAATCTTCATCAACAACTTCGCCTGTCAAATCAACGAGGAAGGTTGTAACAGAATGAATTCCAATCCCTTGAAGATTCTCCTGCAGTTGTTGGATACCTCCTGTTATAACATGGGTTCTGTCGGCAACGAACATAATATCTTTGTCTCCACCAATATTTGCAATACTCTCATACGTGTCTTCAATGGTGTTTGTAATGATTTCTACATTTTCAACAAGATCATTTAATCCTTGATGTTCACCTTCAGGCATTAAAAGGATTGTTTTATATGCTTCATTTTTTAATCGATAGAGTAATTCTGCTAATACAACGAGCTGCCCCATTCCAGGGCGTGCAACCAAACCGACAGTACCTCCTTTTGCTAAAGGAGCAAATAAATCTAAAGTTTTGATTTTGGTTTCTATCATTTCGATTTTCTCCCCTCTGATAATCAGATTATCCAAACTACAATCGGCTAATGATGCAAGTGCAACTAAAGTCCGAACCTCGGCTCTACCAACAGGTATTTTTCCCGTGCATAGGTTAGAAACGGTTGCTGATCGCAAGCCAACTTGCCGGGCTGCACTTGTTAGATTCGGTACTTTCCTGCGTAATAAGCTTACGTTTAATCTTAAGTCATCCATTTTTCCATAATTCCCCTCCTTTACTCTATATAGTAAATCAAATGGAGTTATATTGCAACAAAAATTACTCTTAGAAACAATATTAATTACTTTGTAGAGTAAATCACGCACGAGGCTATTCATACTCAAGGAAGAGGTGCATTGAATGAACAACTAAGTTGTGTGTAGTTTAAACATACTTAAATTTTTCAGGGTACGATTAAGTTGTATGAACACATAAAAATTGTTTTAATTTTTCATTAACTAACAAAGGCTTTAGTGCAACAAAGGTGTCAAAAATAATCAAACTTTTTTACAATGAATTTTATCTGCCACATTAAATAAGAGCATGTTTTGATCAATCTTTTTTCAAAACATGCTCTTTGAATTTGTCCTTATATCAAAGTTGATATCATTAATTTAATCGAAATTTATTACAAAGCTACAGTCTGACAGAAGATAAACGTTATGTTTTTAGGAGTTTTATAGACAAATCGGGCATTTATGAGGATCGTCAAAACTGGGTCTACGCAAAGTTAGAAAGATATCTCGCTTTCAATTTATATTAATTTTCTTATAAGGCGGCGCCAACCAATCCAGAAAATAATGACCATCATTCCTGCACCAACAGACTCGGTCAGTTTCCATAAAAGTATAAGAATTAGCAAAATAATTAACGGAAGAATCGTTAGCTTAAAATCATCTAACTCTTTCATTCATGCACTCTTCTTTCTTAAGTGACATAATTAGTACTCAAAATACTTCCGACAAGCATCAAACACTAAAATTCCTTGTATGAAAAGGGCTGGTGTTTACTCTCAAATTTATATTTTTGATATGAAATATCTCCCCCATCCTACATTTAAATAACATGGATACTGCTTATCTTCATCATATTCTGAAGGTAGCATAATGGAAACCTCATGCTTTTTTATTTTCACTTCATGATCTTGCATCAAAATTTTTAGTGTCTTTTCTTCTTTCTGTAACAGCTTCACCATCATTAATTGTCACAAAATGATGAAGCGTTTTAATAACAGTCGTTGATAGCAGCACTGGATTCTTACATACTCGCTTCCTCTCGAACAATCGCGAATATTTTTGCATTTAACCTTTATTTAACCTTCCGCATATTTCAGCTGATACTTTTCCATTACTCGGCTAAAGAACGAGGCTAGAACTTGCTGAAATAGCATACCAAACACTACAGGCATAACCGTTTTTGCAGGAAAGTATGTAGTCGCTATTACAACCCCTACAGCAATATTACGCATCCCTCCTGTAAAAACGAACATCGTAACAATGCTTATATCCTTCCAAAGTATATGCCCTAAAACTAAGCAAAAAGCATATCCTGATACAGCAAGTAGAAATACAACCAAAATAACACTAACAAGCTCCACGTTAATATTTTTAATGTACGGGGCAATTGCACTACTGTTAATCATTACAATACTAAATAAGCTAAGTTTTGAAAAAGGGGCTAATTTCTTTCCTAGTGTCAGCTCAATTTTACCTTTAGTAAACTCATTTAACGCTACACCTATAAGAGAAGGCACAACAATCATCCAAAGTAAATCTAGAATGAGACCAACAGTATTAATTTCGATTGTTTGCCCTACAACAATATGAAGTAATGCAGGAATAACAATGGGTGAAATGAGTGTATCGATTAAAATAATTGCAAGACATAATGCGAGATGCCCCCTACAAATACTGACCCAAATAAAGCTCGTTACTCCTGTTGGCACAGCGACTGCTAAAACAAATCCAATTGTTAGTAGATGATCGTGAAAGATGACGGTTGATACAAAATAAGACCAAATTGGCATGAGTAGGTGTAAAAATGCGATAACAATTAAAATAACTTTTGGGTATTTTTTAAGACTTTTTATTCCTTCAAAATTCATGCTTAAACTACCTGCAAATGTCATAAAAGCAAACAGCCACGGCACTAAAAATAATAGCTGATGCCCTACGTTCTCTAACAATACACCAACAACTAAGCTAAGCGGAGTTAAAATAGGCATCCATTTTTGGAGGTATTTATTTAAACTATTCAACATCTCTTTTTTCCCTTCTTTTTTAAAAGAACAGTTTTCTCCAGCCTCTTTATAGTAAAATCAATTATGCCTCGGCATAATTGCGTCCGGAATCGGCTTTGTGTTTAGGCCTGCAGATATTTTTTGCGCGAAAGCGTAGCGGCAGCAACAACGTGTTTTGTCTGTGCGAAAGCGAAGCGTCAGCTACAACACGATGCAGGTCAGTTAGCCGTTATCGCATGGATGCGATGATTTTAGGCTAACATCCTTTATTAACTCCTTACCGATTCCGTGACATCCGCCGGAGGCTTTAACTTCTTTCAGCAATTATTTTCTGTAGCGAAAGCGAAGCGTCAGTTACAAAAGACATTTGCTGAAAGAAGTTAAACTAGAAAAATTTGCAGTTTTTATCCATATCCTTCAAACTATTAACATGACTAGAAAGAAAGGATGACTGAGACTAATGAAAAAATTAGTGTGCGCTTTTTTACTTCCCCTACTTGTTGTGACAAGTGGATACACTGTACAAGCTGCTGGCTTTAAAGATGTGCCAGAAGATCACTATGCGTATGAAGCCATCATGTGGGCAGAGGAATATGATATCGTGAATGGCTATGAAGATGGTACATTTAAGCCCAATGCAATAATTACAGAGCAACAACTCGCAAAACTACTTGCTAACTTTTACGAGCTTGAATCACCGTATGATGAGTTAAAAAAACAGACTTCTGCTGCAAACTGGTCTGATGAATATTACAATCGTCTTGCGAGCTACGGTGTTCCATTAAACGGATATATTGATAACACTATTCGAGCAGCTAGTGTAAAGCGCGGTGTTGTGGCACAGGCAATTACACATTTAGCTAATGGTAAAAGTGGATTAGATCAATCCATACAGTTTCTAATCGATTATTACATTTCCACTGGTCAAAACTTTCAGTATGAAAACCGCAATTTACAGAAGTTTTTTGGTGTAACTAACAATATGACACGAGCTCAAGTGGTGACAATGCTCTACCGTATGGACGAAAGAAATTTTTATGAAATTTCAGAGGACGCACAAGCAATTCATGAAAATAAGAGTAACGCTTCTTTAAATACACGAGCGAAAAATGGCCAAAATCAGCTAGATAAAACAATGCAGCTAACAACACCTTCTAAAAGTGCTTGGGATGGTACCTATTCGTATTACTATAAATGGGGTACAGGCTCAACTGATTTTAATCGCCGTGATGCCTATATTTCCAATGCAACAAGCAAAAGCATTACTATATTCATTACTGCCAATGATGGGACAGCTGCGGGGAGTGTCGATGGGACAGCAACGATTACTTCGAACACTAAGGCTGTGATGAACAAATCCTCAAACGGCAATCGGTGTGTATTAGAATTTGAACGCCTTAATAATGCACTAAAAATTACCGAGGTAGATTGTCGTACAGAGCATGATGAAGGAACTAATTTTTCTGGGACTTTAAAGAAACAATAAGTTTTCTAAAGGTCCGACTGGAAATCTCCCCAAACTTATAAAGGAACACCCTTGTGGACTTTTATAAGTCACCATAATACCTTCCATAGTGAAAAGAACTAAAAGTGCGAAATGGATTAAAAAGAATCATTCGCACTTTTTCTAACGTCATCACCATTCAAACACTATGTTTCCCTCCATTCTATATATGCAAGAATACCGTCTACACAACATGCTTTTTTCGATACAACCGTGTGGCCCTTAAAAAAGTTTTATAGAAAAGATGTTTACTCAGCTTTCCTAAACAGCAAACATAAAGAATCCACTTTGAAAAATATCAATCAAAATGGATTCTACATTTTTTATTTCAGATGTAATCATTAGTTAAATTGTTTTAGGATACGTTTTGTATAACAGGTACCCGTAAATTTAATACGCAAGTCCAGATTAACGAATGTTAGCTTTACGGAAGCCATCAAATACACTGTATGCTGCAGCTATCATAAAGAGTGAGATTCCACCACCAACTACCCCCGTTTTAAATTGATTAGTAGTAGTAGCAAATAAATCCGTCATATACGTAATGAAATCTTCGCTTAGTAAATTAGGATTTAATAGTATTACAATAAATACAATAGTGCCAATTAGCTGTAGGGTAGTATTGCATATTGCCATTCTTTTCGTCCATTGCTGCTTTATTAATTTATAAAGGGATAATGCTATTTCTAAACCTATGACAATAACAACGACAGGCCAATATCGAAGCAAAACTTCTTGACTGAAAGTTGGAGTCACAAATACAAGCCCATCTCCCCCACCTTCATATACGCCTACTAGATGATTCGCATAAAAGTAAAATGTTGCCCAAATCGCAGTCCACATTAAACTTAAAAATACTTCGTACTTTGATATTGCTTTTTTCTTAGGAATATAAGGTTTATTTTTTAAATCATCAGGCGTCCATTCTTTAAAGCGTGCTGTTAATGGCTGCCCACCCCTTCCTTTATCTGTTCTTTCCAATACAGCAAACATAAGTGTTAGCCAAAAGAATACTTGTATCCCTACTTCAATGATTCTCTGAATTCCTTCAGTCATAAGGTTCAAACCAATATTTAAAACCGCTTTTTCCCCACTATATCCAATAAAATATTCGGTAGTCATCGCGATTAACGAAATGACAGCAGCAATCGGTAAAATCATTTTAAGTAAAGTCACATATACATCAAAATAGCGTGGACCAATCAAGTACATTGGCCAATCTCGATAATTACTTGCCAATGCCACTGGACTCCCTAATTTTTTAAGAACCACTTTTACATCTTCTTCACTATAATCATCAGGCAACATATCCTCTATGTTTGACCGTAACTCAAGTACAATATCCTCACGATTTTTTTCAGGAAGCCTTTGAGCAACTTCCCGAATATAAACCTCAATTAAATTCATCGTCTTCCTCCCCTTTCAATAAGTTATACAGCTCTTTCGAATTCTCTATCCATTCTTTTTTTAACTGCAAAAATATTTCCAGCCCATATTCACTTAAAACATAATACTTACGGGGCCTACTCTCAGATGTATCCCAACTACTCGACACCAACTCCTGTTTCTCTAATCTACGAAGCAATGGATATAAGGTACTTTGATCTATAGAAACACCTAACCCTTCCAATAACGAAACAAGTGAATATCCATACTGAGGCGTTCGTAATTGACTTAAAACCGCCAATGTCAACGTTCCTCTCCTAAGCTCTGTAGTTAATGAATTCAATAAATTACTCATCCGCCCACCTCATTTTTATTACTATATGTCATACAGCATTTACTTTATACTATGCATCGTACACTATTGTTGTGACGAAATCAAATGAAATTCTGAATTATTTTAAAAAAGAAAATTAGTAATCTACACAAAAAGTTGGAATAAAAAGAAACCACAAATTTGATATGTCAAAAATGCGGTTCCCTCTTTATAAAATAATATTTAGGTTTGGCTTTTTCAAATGGTGCTGCTTATTTCAGTGGCAAGCACCTTTTTATCATTAGTCCGTGAATAACAATGCTCTTAAAACTTCTTATATATCTTCATGGCAATCGCTATAAAATCAGCGAGATACGGAGATATGTGTTTATCCTTATGCCAAGCGATATCCGTAAAAATATCTGCTAAATTCATGGATGTCGTCAGTTCTTTTAAACTATGGTTTTCTAACTCCTTCTCCACCACCATTTTGGGTAAAAATGAAATACCTAAGCCTGCCATCACACATTGCTTAATGGCTTCAATACTTGCAAATTCAATCATTTGTATTGGTAGCGTACCTTCCTGCTGCAGCTGTACTTCCAATTGATTACGGTAGGAGCAACCGCTTTCCGTCAAAAGCATCGTTTCATTTGAAAGTTGCTGTACAGAAATTACCTCTCTTTCCACGTTGCTATTAGTAGATGCACTGACAAATACTAATTGCTCTCGAATAAGTCGCTCCCGATGTAACATGGGTGTTTCCTTATATGCATCTGTAATAAACGCTATATCCAGATTGCCTGACTGCAATAAATCTTTGGCGATTTCCGTTGTATGTACAGGCTTAAAAATGATTTTTACTTGTGGATGGGCTTTCTGAAATTGTTGTAAAATACTCGGAAGACGGTACACACATTGACTTTCCTGTGCACCTATCTTTAACACCGCTTGTGCTTGTTCATTTAATACAGCTTTTTTCATCTCCCCATTTAAATCTAGCATTTTTTGGGCATATTGTTGTAATCGCTTGCCCTCCTCTGTAAGGGTAATGCGTTTTCCAAGCCTCTCAAAAAGGACTACGCCAAGCTCTCCTTCAAGCGATTTAATTTGTGCTGTAATACTTGACTGTGCATAATCTAGTAGCTGTGCAGTCTGCGTAAAACTTAACGTTTCTGAAGCTGTTAAAAACGTTTGCAGCTGTTTAAGATCCATCTTCCCCACCTCTAAATCGTTTTTTTCGATATATTTCATCGAAACATTCAGCTTTATCGATAATAAATATAAGTTTACACTAGTTATAGCCTGAAGGATAGAGGAGGATTCTTATGAATATTACCGCTTTTATTGGTAGCTCTAGAGCCGATAGTAATAGTGAACAATTAGCTGATTATGTATTAGATGGCATAAATCATGTAAAAATAGATCTAAAAAATTTAACGATTGAGTCCATTCACGATTTACGCCATGATGACAATGGCTTTCAGTTTGTAGATGATGATTATGATCAAATTATCCATGCATTTTTAAGAAGTGATATCGTTATTTTTGCAACACCGATATATTGGTACAGCATGTCGGGAATCATGAAGAACATGGTGGATCGACTTAGTCAAGCTATTCGAGATGAGCGGTTTCCACAGTTAAAAGAAAAACTACAAACTACCGAGGCCATCGTTCTTGCTGTCGGTGGAGACGACCCATATATAAAGGGCCTACCAATGATTCAACAATTCCAATATATCTTTGATTTCTTAAAGATGCCGTTCTCCTCGTATATTATCGGAGAAGCAAACAAACCTGGTGAGATTATTCATGATGAGCAAGCACTAACGCAGGCATCTATATTAAATAAGAAGTTAAAAGCACGTATCTATCCCATATAAAAATACGACCTGAAAGAGGCTAATCTTTTAGGTCGTTTCATAATGTTGAAAACAAAATAGTCGAGGAAATCATGGTGAAAATTGTGGCGCTTTAAATGAAGGAGTCTCCGTTCCAGGCTACTCGCCATAATCAATCATAATAACTGTGTCGGCAATTGTACATCTGTTGTTGCTGACGCTACGTTGCCACTTTGCTTTCGCACAAAAAACATTTGATGGCCCAAGCAGCTCAGCGGCCCTTCAGTAAAGCGCCCTGCCGGATGGAAATCAACCCTTCATTTTGGTGATGAGCCATACAAATGATTTCTAATAAATTTTGGCGCATCACCGGTGGTTTAGGATGACATTTTGTTAGAACGTATGCCATGTATATAGGTTGATTGGAGTGGAGACTGGGCGACTCCTTAGGGATCAGCGTCACAGATGAGACCCTGGAACGAGCAACGCGAGTGAAGCGGCTCATCGGACGCCCCTAGGAAAGCGCCCAGTCGGAACGGAATTCAATCCCTCGCTTTGTCAAATAAGCACACTTTATTTAATAGGACATCTTAATTTCATTAACATAATAGTTTTTCAATGTTAAATTTCCGCTTCTACCGGAATATGTTGGAATGTTGTAACATCAAATAACCCTGTATCTGTCAACTTTAAAGCAGGAATAACAGGTAAAGCAACAAATGAAAACGTCAATAAAAAATGGAAATCTAGTGTTGGATTGAGCTCGTGTAGGGCGTTATGCAAACTTGCTAATTGCTTTTTTGCTTCATCAGCTGATGCATCAGTCATTAAGCCTCCAATTGTTAATGGCATTTCCGCTAAAATCTCACCATCAGCTACTATGACAAAGCCGCCTTGAATTTCTTGAATGCGTGACAGAGCAAGTAGCATATCTTCATCATTCGTGCCTACTACTAATGCATTATGCGAATCATGAGCTACAGTAGTGGCCACTGCCCCTTTTCGTAAACCAAAGCCCTTCACAATACCAAGACCTGTCGTATGCAAATTGTGATGACGCTCAATAACTGCTAACTTTAGTAAATCCTGTTCAACTGACGGTACAAATACACCATCTTTCACAGGTACATCTATTACCAAATGGTTCGTAATAAGCTGATTCGGTATAATTTCCATTACATTCGCCTTCGTACCTTTATGGAATGGAATGCTAAGCTTGTCCTTCGTTACTTGCGGTAAATGTACAGAGCGATGGATATGTGCAGGTACATTAGATTCAGTGCGATTCGTTAACATAGCACCGTTTTCAGCAACCTTTTCACCATTTTTCCAAACTGCTTTTGCACGCATACTGTCGATATTTTCAATTAGTACAAAATCAGCCTTATAGCCTGGTGCTAAAACGCCTCGATCATATAAACGATAGCACTCAGCTGTATTAACAGTAGCTAGTTGAATCGCCTGCAACGGCTCCATCCCTTCCTCAATGGCCATTGCCACATCGAAGTTAATGCTACCTTCATCCATTAGCTCGTCAACGTATTTATCATCGGTACAAAAGCCAAAACGACGAGCATTTGTTGCATTGACAGCAGGCAATAAATCACGTAAATTTTTTGCTGCTGAGCCTTCACGAATTAGTACATACATCCCCTGCTCTACTCGATCAGTAGCCTCCTGTGCCGTTACACATTCATGATCTGTATGGATACCAGCAGCACGATAGCCCGTAATTTGATGACTATTTAAGCCCGCACAATGCCCATCAACAACTAAATTAGCCTGTTGTGAAAGAATTATCTTGTCTAGCATGCCCGCTTCACCGTTTAAAACGGCTG
Source organism: Lysinibacillus sp. RC79 (assembly GCF_041262405.1). Lineage (NCBI taxonomy): Bacteria > Bacillati > Bacillota > Bacilli > Caryophanales > Bacillaceae > Lysinibacillus > Lysinibacillus sp. RC79. The sequence goes on along the minus strand of NZ_JBGCCD010000011.1, from coordinate 102,724 downwards.
GGAAATCCATGACCTCCGCTAAGCCTCGAACATCTTCGTGCTTTAAAAACGGCTCTAAATCTGCCGCTGTCAGTGTTGCTCCTGCATTTTCAAAATGAGTGCCAGGTACACTAGATGGCAACATAACGAAGATATCCATATCTGCTTTTTTGGCATCGTCTAGCATAAACTGAATGCCCTCCGCACCTGCAACATTTGCAATTTCATGAGGATCTGTAATGACTGTTGTGATGCCATGCGGAATCAATATACGGCTAAATTCTGCAGGTGTTAGCATCGAAGATTCAATATGTATATGTCCATCAATGAGACCAGGTACAACATATTTTCCTGCGGCATCCTCTTCTTTTTTAGCTTTAAATCTATTCATTGTATCAAGCGCCACTATTTGTCCATTGTTAACGACTATATCTGCTTTTTTCCACGTCAATGTAAAAACATCGGCAATTTGTGCATTACGCAATATAAAATCCGCCTCAATTTTTCCTTGCGATGTTAAAATATTTTGTGCAAGCTGTTGTAGTTTGTTTGTCATTCTCTGCACTCCTGTTTTCTTTTTGAATTATCATGCATGAATACTCGCCTAAATTCAAGTAAAGATTTATCATTTAACAAAGAATATTTTCCCCATTTTCAATAAATCATCAAAAAACGACCACATTTTAATGGTCGTTTGTAAATTCAAGCTCTTTAGGTGGTTCGCCTTTTTTATTCATCAAGCGCATACGGATTGGCTCGATTTTTAGTGTAATCATTTCATCATGGTTACCAACGAAAATGCTTGTAAAAAATTCGGCTAACTTATTTTTTATTCCTTCCTCTAGAATTTCTGTTAGCTTTCCTTCAATTTCAACATACGTATCACCAAAGCCTCTATTTTCGTATCCATATAATATATGTGTATATGGGTTTTTACGAAGCTCCTCCATTTTTTCAGAATGTTTATTCGTTACTGTGTACAATACAAAATCTTCATGTTGGAATGTCATATAGCGTGAGAACGGTTTACCATTCTCAACTGTTGCCATCGTTCCTATTTTTTCTCGATTTAAAACTTCTAATATTTCATCTCGTACAGAGGTCATGTTATCTCATCCTTTCTGATCTCCTTATATTTTGTCCTTATTTAGCAAACTTAACCGTATTTTTTGAAAAGTATGAAATGACAATCTTCGGCTTATTTTAAAATCTATTGCTATAATAACTTGTTGGACGACATGAATTTTTAGAATGAGGGTTTTAATGATGAAGCAAGCATTTTTCACACGGTGTCTGTTCTTTATAACAGGCATTTTGGTTTTATCCTTAGGTATAACGTTGACGATTAAAGGTCAAATTTTTGGTGTTGGTTCGTGGGATGTGTTACATATTGGGCTAGCTAAATCATTGGGATTAACCATTGGTATCTGGTCAATTCTCATCGGACTGGCTATTTTAGCATTTGATATGGTAGTAACGAAGAGGTTTCCACTGCCTGGCACATTTATAGATATGTTTTTAGCAGGTATTTTTATTGATATTTTTAATTATTGGCTTCCTGATATAGATGGTTTTGGGATGCAGCTATTTGCTTATGTTTCTGGCTTAATACTACTTGGCTGGGGCTGTGGTATGTACATGGTAGCGAATTTAGGCATTGGTCCTCGAGATACATTGATGCTTCTAATGGTCCATAAACTTGGCTGGAGTGTTACACGTTCTCGAACAACTATGGAAGTAACTGTCGCTATACTTGGTTTTTTACTTGGTGGACCTATTGGGGTTGGAACGGCTCTAATGGCTTTTGGTCTTGGGCCAATTGTACAATTTGCTTTAACTTTTAACGAAAAATTATTTTTGAGATTGACTGGCGTGAAAAGCGCTGTAGTATAAGCTTTCAAGACAATGCAAAAAAGTGCATTGTCTTTTTTTATTCAGTTGCAATATACAGTTCAACTATATATAATCTAACTATATAGTTGAACTGTATATGAGGTGAACATGTGAAAAAGCATAAATTATTACCTTTATCTGAAACCATGCATTATATTCTACTCGCATTGCGTGAACCATTACATGGTTATGCAATGATGCAAAAAATCGAGGAAATGAGCGCTGGTAGTGTAAGGATTGCTGCTGGCACTATGTATGGAGCAATTGAAAATTTGTTGAAATATCATTGGATTTCTCCTGTAGAGACACCGGATACGAGGCGTAAGGTTTATCAAACAACAGCTGAGGGACTAGCAATATTAGCGGCCGAGCACCAAAGATTGCAGCGGATTTTATCTTTATATGAGGGAGTTGAAGGACATGATAAAATTTAAAATCTTTTTTGATATCGAAAAGGAAGAGCAATGGTTAAATCATATGTTGTCCAAAGGATGGGTTTGTACAAACATAAATTCTGCCGGTTTTTATACATTTAAAAATACGACTGATCTTGAACAAGTTATCCGCATTGATTTTCAGCAAGATCTTCGGAGAGAGGATCGAACTAACTATAAACAGTTATATGAGGATTTTGGATGGCAAGCATTAAAAGAAAGATCGTATGATGGTACCTATTATTGGTTAAAAAGAAAAGATGGTAACGACGAATTATTTTCTGATAATGATTCCCAAATTGCTAAATATAAACGATTAATGATGCATTCCAGCAATTGGGCAATATTCTCTTTTATGTGGTTAATGATTTTTTATGCTAATGATAAATTTCCTTACCTTTTCAATATAAAAGATGCTTACTTTACGCCAGGATTATGGGATAAAGAAGGTTTTGCTTTTCTTTTTTCTTTTTTATTTGAAACACCATTTGCTATCATGCGTTTTATTCCACCATGGCTATTTTTAGCAACTTTCAGTATGTACGTAGTCACGTATTTCCGTTATCGCCAATCCTTACAGCTGTATAAAGAATAAACAGCAAGGAGCCACTAACCGCATGTAAGATGGCCCCTTCTTTGTTTCTATTTTTCTGAATCAGATGGATTTTTCCCAGTAGCCTCGATTACTTCAGGGGTTCCATCTACTGTGTCCTCCTGCACATTTTCAGCAGCAGGCGGCGTAATCGTCACTAATGTATAATCATCTTCTTGTAAAATTTCAAAGGTAAACTTTTCGCGAATATCTCCTACATAAAGTGATGTCCCGATGGCTACATCAGTCACATCAACCTCTATTGTTTCAGGGATTTCTGTTGGATTTACTTTTATGCGAACTTCACGATTAGGCTGTAATAGGAATCCACCATCTGCAACCCCGATGGCATGACCGCTAACCGTTACTGGAATATCGACCTCTAGTTCCTCTGCCATATTAATGGACTTAAAATCTACATGCTTTACATTGCCCTTTAACGCACAGCGTTGTATTTCTGTTAATACTGCGTTAACCCGTTTACCGTCTACATCTAATTGAAAGACATTTTTATTACCGAATTGAGCTAATATTTTTGCAAATTGTCTAGCATCCAGTGATACCGCTGTTGACTCTATTTGATAGCCATAAACAACACCCGGAATAGCACCGTTCTGTCTAAGTTGAGTTAATGATGATTGACGCCCTTTATCACGTTTTTTTACAGTTAAAACAGTATTCATCGTATTTTCCCCTTTCATGGAAACTATGTCTCATAAAAGGTTTTGCCCGTTCTATAGATTTTTATACATGAGCACAATGTTGTAGCTTTCTCTGACGTTCGCTCCGTCGCTTCGGAAATTCTATACCCCAACAAAAAAAGCCGAGACGTTTTTATGCTCAGCTAATTTTATCTAATTACAATCTTCCGGCCGCGCTCAAAGTCACCGCTAACATTTTAGCAAACTCTCCGCGGGTAATAAATTGATTTGGTAATAGATTTGTATTGTGGTCTAGAGCACCGATTGCATACAAAGTCTCAGTATGACGCAATGCTTCCCCCTGAAGATAGTAGCTATCCTGATAAGGTAAGATCACATATTCCTTTTCTGGAACATAATCAATAGCTTCTAATGTTCGACCCAGCATTAAAATTGCCTGTTGGCGTGTAATTTTTCCATTGGGATCAAATGTAGTTGGCGATTTACCGTTTATAATTCCTAAAGAATGTAAGGCACCAACATAACCACTATACCAAGATTTTTTGACATCAATGTCTTTAAATTGTTTTGTCGGTATTTGTTGAAAGCTGAATGCACGAACTAATAATGCACTAACCTGAGCACGTGTTAAGGAATCATTGACACCAAAATTATCTGCTGTTTTACCTTGAACAATACCCCGCTTCGATAAAGTAGTAATATACGAACTATACGCTGATCTCCCTATATCACGAAAATAATTTGGCTGTGAATTATCAAATTTTAATTCTGCATTATTGTGAATAGTGGCAATTACTCGGTCCTTTAGATCTCGATAAGCAATCGGCTCCAATACGCCTTTTTTAACAACTTGCTTTAAGACCCCGTCCTGACCATTTTTAAAAATTTCCACTTCTAAGGGCTGACGGTTATTAACAATATTAGCTTTAATACTAAAAATATCCCCTTTTTCTGATGCATTAATTGTGGCACCATATGCAGAGTACACCGTCATATTTGGCGTTTTCATATGTACATAACTGGTTGGCTCTTGATAAGCATGTGCTTGCATTGGAATGACCAATGATATGCCTAACAACCCTACCAATACACCCTTTGAGATTTTCCCTTTCATCTTGTTTCTCCCTTCTTTTCATCTACCACTATCATACTGGATTTAACTATCCAAAAATATAGTATATTTAGAGAATTGTTCTACCCAAAAAACTACACTTCAATTGTTCAGTCTTATGAACAGTTGAAGCGTAGTTCAAACATGTACTTACAAAATTGTTACTTTATTATCTAACAATAAATGTAAATCATGAAGCTTTTTAATTTCAAAATGTGGTTGAATGTCACTTGTATTTTCAATATTACGTATATTAAACCAGCATGTATCAATTCCGGCTTGTAGTCCGCCTTTAACATCCGATGTTAAAGAATCACCAATAATCAAGGTTTTATCCTTATTTATATGTTCGATACGTTCAAAAACATAATCGAAAAAAGCTGGCATTGGTTTTTGATATCCTGTTTGCTCCGAGATAAAAACGCCTTTGAAAAATTGTGCTAAATTTGCATCCTCTAGTCGTTTATTTTGAGTAATTGTTTTACCATTTGAAACGACATATAACTCATAGTTATCTGCAAGCTGTTCAATTACTTCGTAGGCACCATCTACAAAATGATGCGCCTCCTTCAAATATTTTTGAAAGATCGCTTCAAAGTATTCCCCATCTACATCTAAGCCGAATTCCTTTAACGCAATCGAAAATCGAGTGTTATGTAATGTATTTTTAGACACCTCACCACGTTCAAAAGCACGCCACATAGATTCATTAATCTCTTTATAACGTGCAATCATCGTCGGAGTTGCTGCAATATTTTCTTGTTTAAATAAACGGTCAAGTGCTGCATTTTCAGCTAAGTCAAAATCTAATAATGTGTCATCCACGTCAAACAATAATGTTTCATACTTAGTCATGTCATTCCCTACTTTCTTTGGTGCTGTATTACCATATCATTCCTACTATCATAACGTTTTTTTAGAAAAATAACAGTAAAATTACCTACCTGCCCACTTTCCGGAATTTTATGAATAATCGCACGAATAAAACTTTGAAAAATATTTCCTTCATTGAGTAATAAAAAAATGATCATCTTGCCTAAAAATAGCCCTTTCGATAATTTCATATTTGAAATTATCAGCGAATATGAGACAATAGAATGCTAGAAAGGAAGATGTACCAATTATGAAGACCCTACAAAAAATTACGCCTGCCTTTGATCCATGGGAAGCGTATTTAGATGTTGAACAACATGGGCATATGACCCTATCTAATATAGAGTTCACAACAACGACTCTTTGTAATATGCGCTGTTCACACTGCGCTGTCGGCTATACATTACAAACTAAAGATCCAGATGCATTACCAATTGAGCTAATCATAAAGCGTCTCGATGAAATTCCACAACTTAAAACAATCTCGATTACTGGTGGAGAACCGATGATGTCTAAGAAATCCGTTCAAAACTATGTATTACCTTTATTGAAATATGCGCATGAACGAGGCGTGCGAACACAAATCAATTCCAACCTAACATTGGAGCCCGAACGTTATTTACTGATTGCACCGTATTTAGATGTACTACATATTTCACATAACTGGGGTACTATCGATGAATTCGTCGAAACAGGCTTTGCCATGATGGAGCGAAAACCGACTTATGAACAACGTGCAGCTTTGTTCCAACGTATGATTGATAACTCAAAAATGCTAGCAGAACACGGTGTAATGGTATCGGCGGAAACAATGTTAAACAAAAAAACTTTACCGTATTTAGAGCATATCCATAACCAAATCATCAACGAAATGAAATGTGCACGCCACGAAGTGCATCCGATGTACCCTTCAGATTTTGCAAGTGCCCTTACGTCTTTATCACTTGAAGAAACTCGTGAGGCGATTCATCATCTACTTGATGTTCGAGATGAAAACACTTGGATGCTATTTGGTACGCTACCTTTCTATCCATGTAGTATGAATGAAGAAGATCAAAAGCTTCTAAAACGACTAAGAGAAGAAAAAAACGTGACGATGCGTAATGATCCAGATGGTCGCTCTCGCTTAAATGTCAATATCTTTACAGGTGATGTCATTGTAACAGACTTTGGCGACACACCTGCACTTGGCAATATTGCGAACGACGAGTTACCAGCGATTTTTGATAAATGGATGGCAACAGATTTAGCGAAATCACTAAACTGTCACTGTCCAGCAGTAAAGTGCTTAGGTCCTAACGTTCTTGTTAAAAATATGTATTATAAAGATACGAAGTTTGTTAGTGGCTCTGCTAGAGTGTAAAAGAAAAAATGTCCAATGCATACATTTGCATTGGACATTTTTTATAGGATTCATGATACTTTTTCCTTAACAATAAAAAACTACCAAATGTCCTACTCGGGGGCAGGGCGCGCTGTAGGACTCCTTTAAGATCATATCAAAAAGACAATAGGAACAAAGCGTTCGGAAGCAAATAAGTTTAATCAAAGAAGCTATGTTCACGTATGGAACATAGCTTCTTTGTTGTTATTTTCTTCTACCACCGCATCATATTGTCTTGATTATTTGCTGTACATCTTTTTACATGATTCATAGTGTTTTTTCGCTAGCAAATTCGGAGCTGTTCTTGTTGATTAGTAGATTTGTGTAAGTACTCCGCCGCTAAAGCTGTGTGGTTCATATTAATTCCTTTGCAAGTAGCTTATAAGTATTCATGCGACTTTCTAGAGCGTATTGATTGCAGTTTAGCATTACTTCGTCAAATCCATAATGCTCTTGCTCTGCTACTAAAAATTCAGCGATTTCCTTAGGAGTTCCGACAAGATTGGCTTTTCGATTATTGGCAATTGTCATTTTATCCAACTCCGTAAGTGGATAATCTTTTGCTTCCTCAGGCGACATCGCTTGAATGATTTGTCCTTTCATGAGATGAAGACGTGTAATATCAATCGGCTTTGCTAAATATTCCGCTTCCTCTAGCGTATCTGCAACTGTCGCCGCATAAGTAACGATAATTTGTGGCTTCTCCATGTAATAGGAAGGTATAAAGTAATCTCTATACGTATCAAATATATCCTTTGACATATTGCCAGTGAAAAACTGCGCATATGAGTAACCCAACCCTAATCGTCCTGCCTGCATAGCACTTTGCCCACTAGACCCAAGTAACCAAGCCTCTGGTAATTGGATATTAAATGGTGCCGCTATCACTTGATCATAGACATCTTCGCCTGTTTTTTGATTATTCATCAGTTTTAAAATTATTTCGAGCTTATCGTATTGCTCTGTAAAACGTTGTCTTCTTCCCTCTGCTAGCGCATAAATAGAGGCATGGTCGCCACCAGGGGCTCTACCGACGCCAAAATCAATACGATTTGGTGCCAAGCCACTTAGTGTTTTAAAAACCTCTGCCAGCTTATATGGAGAATAGTGCATCATCATAACGCCGCCAGTACCAATACGAAGACGTTTTGTTTTCGCTGCTAAGAAAGCTGCTGTAACCTCGGGAGCTGAACTTGCCAGCGAATGACTATTATGGTGCTCTGCTAACCACATACGATGATAGCCAAGCTCTTCACCTAAAAGCGCTATTTGTTCTGTACGCTGAAAGGCTTCCTCAGCAGTATGACCTTTTGGTATAGGCATTTGATCTAAAATACTTAATCTCATTGAAAACACCCTCTCTGTCTCTTAGCACTCCTCTCTACTGTAATATAGGAAGTTATTTTTACAAAGGAAAAGACCTTACTCATAGGCGAGCCGCTTTGAATGCCATGTTTCATAAACCATGCCAATAAGCAGCCGGTTTTGTACGGGACTCAATACGACATCATTAAATTTCATCGCATAGGCTGTAAATTTCTTTGTTTGTTCATCCACTACGAACTGTAAAATGGCATGTCCTTTCTCACCTTCAAATGTAATATCACCTGATAATTCGACAACATGCTCGCCTGTTTTTGCCTGATAATATCGCCAATATGGTTCAAAAAATGCATAATTAAATGCATTACGAACAGATACTTCTGAAAAATTCCCCAAATACCCTTCTTTTACTGTATCGATATACTCATTATCAGTTATATCTCTTTTGGCATTATACACATATGCGACAAGTAGCCCCATAAACACAACACAAATAAATACTCTTACATGATTCCCTAAACTCAAATGTCATCACGTCCCCTTTACGCAAAAAACACTATCACCTACATAATACATTAAAATATATACACAAAGTAGAATATTTTTGATTTTTGTAGAATTTTAAAATTTTTAAAAAGATTAAATTCTCAAAATTAATAGAGAAATACTATTTAAGCTATTTACAGCGAGATTTCATTTCGCTACTATCAGATTATTATTATAGAAAAGAGATGACCTAGCGTGCCTTTTGATTTAGATGTAAACATTTTACTCATTCTTATTTTTTTTGGCTTTCTAGCCGCATTTATTGATTCTGTTGTAGGAGGCGGCGGACTTATTTCATTACCAGCTCTTATGTTTGTTGGTCTTCCACCATCTGCAGCCGTGGCTACCAATAAGTTAGCGGGTACTATGGGGTCATTAACGAGCACCATAACATTTTATCGATCTGGAAAATTGGATATTAAAGCCGTTTATAAATTGTTCCCTTTTGTTTTTATAGGTTCAATGATTGGTGCATGGATTGTCCATCTTATGGATCCCAGCGTTCTAAAGCCGCTTATGCTTGTCATGCTAGCAGCTGTGGCAATTTATACTATTTTCAAAAAAGACTGGGGTAGCGTTTCTACCTATAAAAAATTGACACCTAAACGTTACGCATTTTTCGTGGTGATCATTACCTTAATCGGCTTCTATGATGGCTTTTTAGGGCCAGGGACAGGCTCGTTTCTCCTGTTTGCCTTTTTAATTGTGGGTTTCGACTTTTTAAAATCTGCAGGAAATGCCAAGTTTTTGAATTTCGGAAGTAATATCGCCGCCCTTCTTATGTTTATATACTTAGGGCAAATAAATTATGCCTATGGTTTACCAATGGGACTTGCGCAAATTGCTGGAGCTATTGTTGGTTCTAAATTTGCCATTAAACGTGGTAGTGGGTATGTACGTAATTTATTTATCGTTGTGACAATTCTATTACTTTTAAAAAATACATATGACTATTTTTCATGATTGATTTGTAATATCTTTAAAAACCAAATTAAGCGGTGCAATATTATTTATTGCACCGCTTAATTAGTTTTGTTTATATGTTGTTTTAGTGTGACACTACTTTACAATCCTAATGGTCAATTCTCGATTTGTGTATAGATTTGAATATGACACTCCCTTTAGCTTTTTGGCTCTTCCTCCTGCTCCAAACAACACCCGCACAATATCATTTCTAATTATAACCAATTTACTCTTTCCCCTTTCTAAGCAATTGTAAAAGGTATATAATTTGCTATGTTTTTCACCAAAATAAAGTGAAACTTTAATCAGTGGAGGTTTCTTCATTCCCACTGATTATTAGTCTTCACCAATCAATTTTTATGAACAGGTGTTCTCACACCTTACTTCTTCGATTTCGCTTAAATTTTATGGTGGGAGACTTACTGCTCGATAATGCGGGATAAATTAACATATACCTATTACTTGTCTTGGATGTTAACAAAATAAGATAAGTTTTTTATGCTATCAACTTTTTTTCCCCTTTTACACGTCTAGTAGTTGTATACAATTTGAAAATGTTAAAAAGGAGCTTCTTTGGACATGAAAACAAGAAATGCATTTCAACATGAAGAGATATTTGTCCAGTTTATTCGTGAACAGAAAGAACGTTTTTATTTGCTCGCGTATAGCTATACGAAAAATGAACAGGACGCACTCGATGTTGTACAAGACAGTATTCAAAAAGCAATGCTTTCTCTCGATCGACTAGAAAATGTCGAGTATATGAAAAGCTGGTTTTACAAAATCGTCGTACGTACATCCATTGATTTTTTACGTAAGCATAAACGCTTACAGGTGACAGACGATGATACATTGCAATATTTAACACCTGCGCAAGAGGATGTCTACGAAAACGTTGATTTAGAGCATGCGCTAGATGAATTACCTGTAATGTATCGTGAAGTTGTCATTTTACATTATTTTGAAGATTTAAAACTCGCTGATGTTGCCAATATCCTTAACATTAAGCTGAGTACCGCTAAATCGCGTCTTTATAAAGCGTTAAAGCTCTTGAAAATACAATTGCAAGATGCGAAGGGAGAAACAGCACATGGATGAAAAATTAAAAGAATTAGAAAAACAATATAATGAGGTACCCATTCCAAAGGAGTTAGATTTTGTGGTTGAAAACGCACTAAAGCAAGGCAAAAAGAAGAGAAAAAACCGAGCACCACAGTGGTTACTTGGAACTGCAGCGGCTGCAATACTTTTTACAGCTGGTTTAAATGTCAGTCCTGCAATGGCACGAACACTTTCAGATATTCCTGTTGTTGGTAGTGTCGTAAAAGTCTTAACATGGACTGAATATAAAGTAGCAGATGACACATATGATGCTGACATAAAAGTACCTGCTATCGAAAACCTAGAAAATAAAAAGCTTGCTGATACTTTAAATGAGAAATACCGTTCAGAAGGCAAAGCTCTTTATAATGACTTTGTTGCCGAAGTTGGTGATTTAAAGGCTAACGGTGGCGGCCATTTAGGCGTAGATAGTGGCTTTGACGTAAAAACAGATAATGACCAAATCTTGTCGATTGGTCGTTATACGGTCAATACAGTTGCATCGTCTTCTACAACTATGCACTACGATACAATTGATAAACAAAATGAAATTTTAATTACACTACCAATGCTATTTAAAGACGATAGTTATATTAAAACGATCAGCGAAAACATTATTGAACAAATGCGTAAACAAGCTGCTTCCGACTCAGATAAAGTGTATTGGGTAAAAGGCGGAGGTCTTCCTGATGACGAGGTTATTGATGGCTTTACAGCTATTAAAGCTGATCAACAATTCTATATTTCTGATAAAGGTAAGCTTGTTATCTCCTTCGATAAATATGAAGTAGCACCTGGCTATATGGGCTTACTGGAATTCGAAATCCCATCCGATGTCTTTAAAAATGAACTTGTAAGCTCTAAGTATATTCATTAATCATTTACAATAATAAAGTGAAACTATAATCCGTGGGGTTTTCTTTATCCCACGGATTATTCTTCACCAATCGGTCTTTTACGGGCAGTTGTTCTCTCACCTCACTTCTTTATGGTGGGAGAACAATTGCCCTTTTAAATATATTTCTGAAATACGGGGTATTTGACAATTCAATCGTCAAATACCTCGCTTTTTTCTGTAAAAAAAACTGTTCATGAACGAGGTGGGAATACGAAGTTCATGAAAGTTGTATTTTTTAGATTCTTCTTTTCAGAGTAGTTTGTCACGCTTATAATCCTCTCATTTTTTGTCTAAGCTAAAGTGTATCAATTAACGTTAGAGGGTTTTCATATGAAAGGTGTAGGATCAATAAGTATTTTACATGTCATCTTCTTATCTATGACAGTCATTGGCTTAAAAAATCACGTGACAATTATTCCTCCGCTACTAGACGTTGTAGGGAGAGATGGTTGGATATCTGTAATAATAGCCGCATTTATTATATTCTTCTGGCTATTTCTTTTAGTTTATATTCAAAAAAAGACGAATCAGGAACCTATTAGAGACTGGTTAGATGGGAAAATCGGGAAAACAGGCTCTACAATTGTCATCTATATTATAGTTATTTATTTACTCATTCTAGCTGCTTTTACGATGGTTGAAACATTGCAATGGGTAAACACAACGTTTTTACCTCAAACACCGGTCATTATATTATTACTTATTTATACGATTCTTTGTCTTCTTCTCGTTACAACAAGCTTACAAACCATGGTTATTTTAAATGTCTTTGTATTATTCGGTGTAATAGTCTTTGGTTTTTTTGTAGCATTTACAAATATACAGGTAAAAGAATACGAGTTATTACGTCCATTTTTTGAGCATGGATTCCAACCCGTTATAAAAGGGATGATTTACCCAGCATCAGGATTTATTGAATTAGTAATGCTTATATTTTTACAGCATCAATTTAAAGAGCGCCTTCGTTGGTATCATTTTGCCATCATGCTTTTCATTTTAATGGGGCTTACTTTAGGACCACTAATGGCCGCAATTGCAGAATTTGGTCCAACCGAAGCTGCAAAGCAAAGATATCCTGCCTACGAGGAATGGGGACTAGTCTCGATTGGTCGCTATATTGAGCATCTTGACTTTTTCTCTATTTACCAATGGCTTACTGGAACATTTATACGCGTTAGCTTCCTCTTATATATTATAGCGGATTTATTGAAAATGACCGGGGATCCGAAGCAAATATGGAAAATGATCGCTCCCCCCTTCTTTCTACTTTGTCTACCGCTAATTATTTTAAATGAAAACATATTTTTGAAAGTGAAAGGGAACTATATATTATCAATTACTTTTATTTTCTTTTTTCTTTTGTCAATATTTTTCGTACTATTAGCTTTCTTTTCAGGTAAGTCTTCTAAAAAGGATAAACCTAAAAAACAAGAAATGGAAAGTGGTGAATCGTAATGCCTCAGCAGGAGAAGGCGATAGACCTAAACACCTTAAAAAAACTATTTCAAAAATCAGCAGATATCCAATTTCAGGAATATACATTTAATCAAAAAAAGGTTCATTTCATTACCTGTGATGCAATGATAGACCAGCAACTGCTCAATGAAGTCATTGTTCGACGTGTTCAATTTCTTTATGATCATCTAGCTGAAACATCCTTTGATGAAAATATTACAAAGCAGCTTCATATCCCGACTCTTCAAAAAATCAAAGATAAAGAAGAAGCCATTACCTTTGTATATACTGGTTTCCTACTGCTTTATTTTGAAGAGGAAGAACTTTTATATGCTAGTAATATTGCTAAAAAGCCAAATCGAAATCCAGAAGAAACGAGGATGGAGGTTCTCGTTAAGGGGCCAAGAGATAACTTTATTGAAGACATCCGCGTCAACATTGCACTATTGCGAAAACGTTTACCAACGAATTCATTTTGTGTAGAAAAAGTGGAGTTAGGGAGACGTTCAAAAACAACCGTGGCTATTCTTTATTTTGACGATATTGTCGATATGGATATTTTACACGGAATTAAAAAGCAACTGGCAGCTGTAGATACAGATATTGTCTTTAGTGGGGATGTCTTAATGGAGCGAATTAATAAAAACTCTAAGCTTTTCCCGAAATTCGATTACACTGGACGACCGGATTATGCTATTCAGGCTCTAATTAGAGGACGTTTTCTCATTTTCGTCGATGGTGTAGCATATGCCGTCATCACACCTGTAAATTTATTTTTATTATTAAAATCCGCTGAAGATAATGAATATCCCATCGTTTTCAGTTCTATAGAACGACTTTTGAGAATTGTTGGCATTTTAATCGGTTTGCTGTTGCCTGCATTTTGGCTCTCTCTGACGACTTATCACCAAAATCAGCTACCATTTCAACTTTTAGCAACAGTTGTCCAAGCAAAAACAGGGCTACCTCTCCCCTCCTCTCTCGAAATGCTAATAATGCTACTAATGTTTGAATTGTTTCGAGAAGCAGGCTTACGTCTGCCTTCTGTTATTGGAGGTACGATAAGTGTTGTTGGAGGTTTAATTATTGGTGATGCAGCCATTCGTGCAGGTGTTACAAGTCCAGAAATGATTGTGGTTATTGCGATCTCTACAATTGCATCATTTACTCTTGTGAACCAATCTCTTGTCACAACCATTAGTATATTGCGTATTACGTTCATTCTTGCCAGTGCTTTCTTTGGTTTATTTGGATTTTTCATCTCACTTTACTTTACACTTCTTTACTTATGTAATATCCGAATTTATGGTTACTCTTACATGAATCTTGCAACAGATTTAAATTGGTCAACTATTAAAAAATCGATCTTCCGCTTATCACCAAAGGGCTACACTGAGCGCAATAAAGCACTTGCACCCCAGGATAACACTCGTACCTCAAGCAGGAAGAAGCAATGAAGAAAAAAATTATTTTACTCTCAGGCTTAGCTACTTCACTACTTCTTTCAGGATGTTTGGATGTTACCGAACCCCAAAGAATGTATTATGTTGATGGCCTTGGTATAGATTATAAAGATGGGCAGTATGAAATATACTTGCAATTAATTAACTTCTCCAATGTTGAAAAATCCGAAACTTCTAATCCTCAAGCAGTACCGGCAGAGGTTGGACAATCTAAGGGAAAAACATTGGAAGAAGCACTTTTTAAATTATTTCGATCCATCGACCAAAAAGTGTTTTGGGGGCATATGACTTACATTATTTTCTCTGAAGAAGCAATGAAAAATAAAAATGCCATCTCTGTTATAGACAGTGTGTTGCGATATAGGGAAACAAGGTATCAAATATGGACCTATTGTACACAAGATTCTATAAAAGACATCCTTCTAATAACGCCGATTTTGAATAAATCTCTTACATCGTCAAAGCTTAGTACTCCTTTAGATACAGATGATCAAGAAACATTCGTCGAGCCCGTTAATTTCCGAAATTTAGTTATTGGCTTAAATGAACCAAATCACGAAATTGGTATCCCTTATGTAACCATCAATAAAAACTGGGAAACGGCAGAGGAACGAGGACAGGATACTGCCTTAACAGGTGTCGGTGTACTTTCTAAAGATGGGTTTAAAGGCTTTATTAAGAATGATGCTGCAAGAGGAACGCAATGGATGCACAATAGAACGCATAGAGGTGAAATAACTTTTAAGTTAGGTGATAACGAAACAGATTATTTAACGACAACATTGGAAAAAATAAAGGTAGATATCAAACCACTTGTTAAAAATGATCAAGTAACATTTGAGGTAGTTGTAAAATTAAATGCAACTTTAAATGGTTTCAAAACTAATGTTTCAGAAGAAGAAATAAAAAAACAGATTATAAAAGAAGTGAAGAAAGAAATTAGAACAACGTATGAAGAAGCATTAGCAAAAGATATTGATATTTATCGCCTTTCTGAACATCTATATCGAAAAAATGTGAAAGTATGGAAAAAACTAGAGCAGGATGGGAAGATTCCATTAACACCTAGTTCTATTAGTAAATTAGAAATAGACGTGAACCAAGTAAATTCTGGCCGTAAAACATTTACAGGAACAATTAATGAATAATCTAAAAATATCCTCTCAAATGTACATAACTATTCGTGAGGATATTTTAATTTTATTGATTAAATCTGAATAAGACTTTATTTATTCATTCTTACATTCCAATATATCCTGCGATATTGTCTTGATAGTTATTTTCATATGGAATGCTTAAATAGATTTTCCTGACGACAATTTTTAACATTGCGTCACAATTTTATTTGCAATTGATTATCAGCATGCTATAATTCATGTATAAAGAATTGAATAGCTTTTGACAATTACGTCAAAGGGGAGTAGCTAGCAGATGTGAAAAAGCATCTGATTTCACATTCGTCATTACATGGTTATTTACCATCGGGTGTGAAGGCATATTTTAACGTACAGATATTCTGTGCAACAAACCGTTAATTAGCTTAGCAAGACCTTTGCCTATTTTTTAGGCATGGGTCTTTTTATTTTGCCTAAAAAAGCAAAGAATACGTTAAAAGCAGTACATTCATTTCTGATCTAAGTATAAAGGAGGAAATAAATTTGGAGGCAATTTTACTAGAATACGCATGGGTACTCGTCGTATTAATTGTACTGGAAGGTTTATTAGCTGCCGATAATGCCGTTGTTATGGCCGTTATGGTTAAGCATTTACCAAAAAATCAACAGCAAAAAGCACTGCTATATGGTTTAGTGGGAGCATTCGTTTTCCGCTTTGCTGCACTATTTCTTATTACAACGCTCGTTAACTTCTGGCAAATTCAAGCTCTAGGTGCTGCCTATTTATTAATTATGTCAACGAAGCATATTTATGATTCGCGAAAAGCCGCACAAAATCCTGAGGAAGTTCATGAGATGAAAAAACAATCTGGTTTCTGGATGACCGTACTAAAGGTTGAGTTTGCAGACATTGCCTTTGCCATAGATTCAATATTAGCCGCTGTTGCCATTGCAGTGACACTACCTCATATCGGAAATTTTGATGTTGGCGGCATTAATGCGGGGCAATTCGCAGTGATGTTTTTAGGTGGTATTATCGGTGTTATTATGATGCGTTTTGCTGCCCGTTGGTTCGTGAAAATTCTCGATCAATTTCCATCACTTGAAACAGCTGCCTTCTTAATCGTTGGTTGGGTTGGTGTAAAGCTGGCTGTTCTAACATTAGCACACGAAAAACTAGGTATAATTCCACATGAATTTCCACATTCAACACTATGGAAGGCTATTTTCTGGATTGTCTTAGTTGGAATTGCCCTTGGTGGTTATTTAGTTGGTGTGAAAAACCAAAGAAAAAATGTAAAATAATACAAAAACCATTACCTGGTCCTAGCGAAGACCAGGTATATTTTGTATCACCATATCAAGTTAGCTAGCCTCAGTCGAAGGAATTCAAACCCACATTATGATAATAATACAAATTTTTTATGGTTGAATCTTTTTCTAATTTGACTCGTATGTTACTATATAAAAGTTATTTTTCAAAAGAAAGGATTCTTCTATATGGCGTATGCTAAAAATCAAAACTTAAATAAAATTTTAAAACACTTTGCTTTTATGTGGGTATTAACAGTTGTCGGAATGTACATAGCAACATTATTACCTCCTGCAATTGTCATGCCAATATCCATTATTGCACTTGTACTTCTGATCATTGTCATCTTTGTACGAAACCTGAAGCTTGCTAATTCCATTATGTATACAATCCCCTTTTTAATGGGAATTTTACTATTTTGGACAACACAATTTTACATTGTGGAGCTAGGACAACAGCTTGTTTTACTTGTTTTCGTAGCGACTGTAGCTATTTTTATTGTGCTAGCACTGATTGGTATGATGATGAATAAAGACATTTCCAATTGGGGAAGCTATTTATTCACAGTATTAATCGTCGTAATTGTATTTTCACTAGTCTTTATGTTTATCCCTGTTAACAATATGATCGCATTGATCATTGCGGGAATTACTGTACTACTTTTTAGTCTCTATACGGTCTATGACTTTAACAAAATCCGACATAATCACGTTTCAGATGCTGAAGTTGTTGGTATGGCGTTAAATCTATACTTAGATTTCATTAATTTATTTGTCAATCTTTTAGAAGTAATTTGGCGTATAAAAAAATTAATTGATTAAATTTTCTAATTGAGAATAAAAATCAATTAAATTGCAACACTGCCCTTTTTCGCTGTATACTATAAGAGATGCAGCAGGTATTTACTGCAAAGGGAGGAAAACTTTTATGTTATCTGAAAAACTACACACAGCACTAAACGAACAAATGAATTTTGAATTTTACTCTGCGCATGCTTATATGGCGATGGCGGCATATTGCACAGATCAAGATTACGATGGCTTTGCCAACTTCTTTTTAGTACAGGCTGAAGAAGAGCGCTTCCATGCGATGAAATTTTATAATTTCCTAAGTGATATGGGCTACCGTGCAACAATCCAAGGCTTCGATAGCCCAGATAATCATTTCGAGTCTATTTTACATGCCTTCAAAACTGCCCTTTCACACGAGAAAGAAGTGACTCGCCGTATTTATAATTTATCGGATATCGCTTTAGACGAACGCGAGCACGCGACAATGGCTTTCTTAAAATGGTTCATTGACGAGCAAGTAGAAGAAGAATCAACATTTGACACATTAATTCGTAAAATTGAACGCATAGAAAATGACTCCAACGCAATCTTTATGCTTGACGCTGAATTAGCGACACGTTCATTTACACCTGATGCTGAAGCTTAGAATTTAATGTAAACAAAAAGAATCTGTATGAGCAGATTCTTTTTTGTTTGACTATTTCAATGGTATATCAACTGTTTGAGTTCCATCTAAAAAATTTTCATAATGTGAGAAATAGATGCGGACTGGATTGACAACTCCCTTTATATCATATGTTTCTGTTTGTTCGATTTCATATTCATCAGGTCTATGATAACTTCCTGAATTACTATAAACAGTTTCGCCATTTGCATCTATTGCTGTACCAAGTAAACTGGTATTTTTATTTTCATAAGAAGTTGGAACATTTATTGTTACCATGTGCTTATTTACTTGAACTTTTAAGCCAGAGAGAGGTGGTTTGGATAGCACTTTCTTTTGATTAAAATCTACCTCGATAAAATCCTGACCTTTTGGCAATGCTTTTACTTTTCCAATGGATAATGTTAACTTTTTAGGCTCCCTAAAATAATTACTTTGCATAAAGAATGTTTCTTCGCCATCTATTAGATTACCTGTAGCTGTTAAGCCATTATTGATTGTCGTCCATTCCTCCCCTTTTTCATCCAATAGACGAATATCATCAAACCCTAAAATACGCTGATCATTATGTGGATCGAGAGCGATTGTAACACCTGTACGGAGCGGTGAAATAGAGACAGACTTGATGGTGATTTGCTGACCTTCAAAGCTCATTTTTTCATTCAATACATAGGACTTCGTTTTCGCTATTGGCCTTTTAAGTGAGAATGGGATCGTAAACTCTGTTTGTTTTTCATCTGCAAATTGGATATATAATTCAAAATTAGCATTGTCATAATTTATAGGATTTTTAAATGAAAACTCAAATTTATCTTCAATCAAAGATGTTTCTTTTTCGCTATACCAGCTATAACTTATTCTAGCGGGTAATACCTCACCATTTAGACGGAGCTCCATTTTCTTAGTCTCTAAATCATGAACATCGAACGGCGCTGAAAATGTATAAGGCAAAATCATACCTGTTTCATCAGCAATAACTCCTTGAAGTGTAAATGATAAACCATTTTTCGTTTGTGACAGTCCTAGATCCTCATAATAGTTATTATGGAGTATATCTTTGACCCCTTTATCATACGTAATCATCTCAACTAATGGAGCAAAGCCTGGGATTTTTGCGATGGCACTAGCAAAAGCTGGAGAAACACGGATGGACGTTACAAAAAGTAACAGTAATAATGCACAAGTAACAGCAATGCTTTTCCATGTACATTGTCGATTACGCTTTTCTTTTTGGAAGCGTATGACACTTTTCCTATGCGACTCTTCTAATTGCTCATGTGGTATGTCAATTTTCGCTAGTTCTTTGACAAAAATATCATAGTCATACTTTTCTACCTGTTTCATCTATAGCTCTCCCTTCTCCGTAAAATATAGTTTTAGCTTTTTCAATGCCGCATGTAACCTTGACTTCACAGTTCCTTCTGGAATATTTTGTAGCATAGCAATATCTCGATTTTTATAATCTTGAAAATATTTTAGAAAAATAAGCTCTTGTTGCTCTTTTGGTAGCTTTGTAATGATATCTGTCATTTCAAAGCGCTCGTGATTGGGGGCGTTATCGCTGATTTCTATGTCTTCCTGCAAATCAAGACGTCTGCTTCTTTCACGCATATCATGGCAAATATTGAGTAAAATTCGGACAAGCCACGTACTAAAATAACCTGATTCTTTTACGGTATGTATCTTTTTTAGGCTTCGATATGTAGCTTCTTGTACCGCTTCAATGGCATCATGCTCATTTTTTAAGTAGGCAAATGCCATACGGTACATCGTCTGTTCATATTGTTTTATTAGATGTAAAAAAGCATCTTCGTCCCCAGCTATTGCACGCTTCACCAATGCTTGTTCATCCATCACATTCACTCCCTTCTACTTATTAGACCGTCTAGTTGACATTTTCGTTCAATTTATTTTGATTTTATAGTAATTAAAAACTCTCGACTTTTAATTTTAGGCTCTGTTTAACTTGTTTGTTGTTTTTCTCAAATTAAAAGCGTATTCGAGAATTTTCGAATACGCTGGTTTTCGAGTAACAAATACATAAAAATCTACCTTTTTAATGTTTCAATCTTTTGAAAAATCTCTTTGTAAAGGATATCTAACTCTTTTTCACCTTTTAAATAGAAATACCAAGCATCTTCGCTATTTGCATCGTTATCAGATAAATAAATTGTCGTATTAGAGCCATTATTTAAAGATTCCCAATGAGCCGTTTCATAGGTAGCCCCTTCTCTTGTAAATGGAAAATGACGTTTTGTTGAATCAAAAAAAATAATAGGCATTTTAGAATTATTATAAACGTTAACAAATCTATCATCTGATGCTTCTTCAAACATCACTGGTGTTATCATAACAGCATCAAAATTTGTTGAAATATGCAATGTATCTTCACTAAATTCATCTAATGAAATTGGTTCGAAATGAATTTTTTCGTTATTTAATTCAGGAATATCACCAACTATAGCAATTTTTAAAGGTGCTCCATCATATTTAACTTCATCATTTGAACATGCAACTAATAATAACAAACTTACTATTAATAAAATTTTTTTCAAATTTATTCACCCTTTTTTCGTAATCCTGTCCTTTTATTAACTAAGGTTACTTATGTTTCTCTCATTATATATTACCATTCTACAAATATTCCCAAAAACTTTGCGATTTCTCTTAATGGTATCGTTGCGTTTGTTTCGTTTATTGGGTATAAGCAACTTTCCACCGCAAATGCACGAATACAATATTGATCAGAATCAAACGCAAGTGAATCCAAGAAATTAAACCACGCCAAATACTGTTGCAAATATTTTGTAGCAACTCCTTTAAAACGCATTATCCATTGTTTTAAGCGTTGATGATAATTGTTTACATTTTGTATATTTTGAAAAAATCTATCCAAAAAATCAGGGATATGCTTTCAAGTTTTTTATTCAGTTTAACGGAAAACCACAAAATACATAAAAAAATGTCCTAAAAGTTTAAATTACTTTTAGAACATTTTCTCTTAACATTTATTCTTCATATTGAATATCTAATTTTTTCGGAATTTCTGGTATATCGTTTGATTTTACATCTACTTCTGCTAAAGCTAACGTATGTAATGGATATTTTTTCTGAACATCGAAAGGAATCTCAGTGCTCTCCATTTTATTGTTCATCTGACTTCGGGCAAGTAGACCATTATTCGTCAGGTCAATGCTTATGATACTGGTAATCGTTTCTTTTAGCATTTCAATATCTTTTTCTTTCAGCGGCATTTGTTCGTCCATTAAAAATGGTTGAATATTTTCTTTAATATAGCCCTGCGCCTCAATTAAACAAGAAAATTCATTTAATTTATTTGAGTATAACTTTAATTGGCGCTTTTCTTTTAAACGTTGTTGATTTAGTTCATGGACTTTTTGCTCAATACGTACCAAACGCTTTTTCGTTAACTCCATAAGATAACTTTGTATCGAATGAATGGACTGAAGCATTACTGTCTCCGCTTCTTGCACTTTTTCAAATTGTGCAATACAAACAACTTGCTGCTCGTTTAACTTGTTGACACGTTCTTTGAAAAATCCATTTTGTGTATGCTGACCAAAAATAGCTTTCATAAGGCCTTTTCCGTGAATTTTTTTATGCTGAGCATCCAATCGATCATATTCACGTATATATTCACTATGCATATTACGATATTCTCGTAACATTTGTTGATAAAAAACAGCCTTTTCTGAAAAGCTTTCCACAATTTCATCCTGAAAATAATCGTTTTGTGAAATGGTTTGTAAAAGTTGATATAATGTTTGAACATTTTTAAATACACTAGCAACCTGTTCGTATTCTTGCTCATATTCAGTCACAATCGCTAAATCACGTTGATAGCGTGAAAATTCGTATTGTGTATCGCCTGCATACTTTTCAATGTTCTCAACAGCAGATTGGAATGGATCTCTTTGTGGAATAACAGCTAATTCGAAGTGGAATCGTTCAAGCCATTGCAAGAAGCGAATTAATATGCCATACGTTTTCTTATCATTATTTTCTGCAACTCGGTGAATTTCTGATATTAATTGCTCGTACTGACTTTTTTGCCAAAGCTCATCACTATCAGTCTGTTTAGCCTCAATCGCTTCCCTTGCAGAGATAGCTACAAAATCACTGATTAAATGTCCCAATCGTTCTCTCTCAGCATGGATAAACGCCTTCGTATTTTCATTTGAATCTATGGCATTGACGACACAAAGAGGCTCAACACCTTTGTTTTTTAACGTTTCCATCAATAATATTTCAGGATAAATAGCCATCGAACCAGAGCGTAATACCCAAAAGATTTCGTCAACACGGTTCATCAATGCTTCTGGAAAGTAGGCCATTTCTCCTCCCCCAGCTTCCAATGAAACAGAATCAATAATTGTCACTGATTTTAATAAATCATTTTTCAAATATACTTCTAGGTAATCTAAATGTTCTCGTAATATTTGAGATGCAAAAGTATCGCCAGTTGTCAATAATTCTAACTTGCTCATATCGAATATTGCTACAACACCATCTAAAAAATACGCCTTTATTTCTTCATGTTCACCGTATCGCAAAAATGTATTTACCCCTGTTGGATGCTGATCATTAACAGGTAAAACCTGACGTCCTAGCAATCCATTTACAAGTGTTGTTTTTCCAACACGCTCTTTCCCAACAATAAGAATCATCGTTTCGTTGTTAGCATCTTGAATGATACGATTTAAGTGTTTAGCTGTATCTTTTACATATGTATTTTGTATAATAATGCCATGTAATTGGCGCAAATGATCAACAAGCTTTGGCAAAATATTATTCGCTGAGGCTGTATATTCGATCGGTACATTATCAATATTTGTCATCGTCAAAACCTCTTTTCCTATGTATCTAAAGTTATTATAAATGAAAATATTCCTTTATTAATACATAGTACTAAGAAATAACGGCAAAAAAGGACAATATACTTAAATTCAGTCGTCACAAATAGGTCATAAATCTTATGCTATAAAACCTTATATCTCAGATATTATTACTCATTCAGACTAATAGAATTAATATTTATTATTATAAATTTGGAAGAGAGTTAGTCTTCTCTTTATTCTTCAACACCAGCCATACGTGCGTAAACCGCTCCAAGTGTTGGCATTCCTCCTTGCGCACCGAATTTCTGCACTGATAATGAAGCTGCAATATTTGCAAAATACACTGCCTGATCCAATGATTGCCCTTCTACTAAAGCATAAGCGAGGGCACCATTAAACGTATCGCCTGCACCTGTTGTATCTACCACCTTCGTTAAATAGCCCGGAACATGAATAGGATACTCACCATCAAAATAGCGTGCGCCATTACTACCTAACGTAATAATCATTTGATTAGGATATTTTTCTAACACTTGCTCAAAATCATCTCCAAAAATTTCAGCACACTCCGTTTCATTTGGTGTGATATAAGTAATATCCTCCATCCATTGCACATCAAAATTAGCCGCTGGTGCTGGATTTAATAAAACAGGGACATTCGCTTCTTTACATAGTTTTATTGCATATGCAGTCGTTTCCATTGGGATTTCTAGCTGCATAATTACCATCTGACTTTTCCGAATGATTTCTTTCGCTGCCTCTATATGCGAGGGCATTAACTCATAATTTGCCCCGGGCACTACTATGATACGGTTATCGTTATTGTAGATTAAAATATTAGCAATCCCAGTAGGTGCTGATACGCTTGTAATAGCTTCAGTTTGAACATGCTCTTGCTGTAAAACAGTACGTAATGATTCACCAAAACTATCGGAACCCACACAGCCTATCATTGTGACTTCACTTCCAAGACGTGCCGCAGCAATTGCCTGATTAGCCCCTTTTCCTCCTGGGATTGTTTGAAAATCTTTACCGAGTATAGTTTCTCCCTGCTGTGGAAAAACCCCCATTTGTACAACTAAATCCATATTTATGCTACCTATAACTGTAATCATGTTTTGACCTACCTTCCATCTTATTTTTCCATTTTAACTGAGAAAACAGTAGAAAGACAGGTCATTTACATTTGAAAATTATGGGGTACTGATTTTCTTACCAAATAATCTTTAACGTTCATTAATCCAAATGCAAAAAACTCATACCAACATATTTTCAATTAAGTTTTCCTAATAATCCTTTCCTTGCCTCTAATTCAATTTTTCTATCACAATCTTCACAGGAAAATTTCCCGTTCATATTTTGTTTATATAGTGTATATTTCCTTGTCCCTTCTACAACTTCAAATATTTCCTTACAAAAGATACAACGAAGCGAATAGCTAATCATAATATTTCCTCCTTTAATCCGATGTAGTTTTTTGGGGAAAATAGCACAAAATATAATGAAATCGAAAATAAAATACTTATAATACCGAAAATAATTGCAGTCATTTGAAGCGTAAATAATTCTGCAAACTGACCTAATAGTAAGGTGAAGAAAATTTGTAAAATACTTTGAAAAATAGTTGAAATACTGCCGAATCGACCCATCATTTCAGGCGGTACATTTTGCTGATAAAATGTTTCATAACCAGTATTACTAAATGCCATACAAAAGCCTAGAAAAACTAAACTTACAAATGCCAATATACTTGATGTCGAAGCATAAAAGGCTGTGTAAAACAACATTGTCAGGAACAATCCAAAAGCCATATATGATCGAGTAGACCATTTTTTGGCGAAGCTGGCGGCAACCATCCCACCTAAAATGGCTCCGGCTCCTGCACTACTGACAAAGGCTCCATATAAGCTATCGGATAACGCTAAATTTTGTTTTATAAATGTTGCTTCCTGAGAATCAAGCGCAAATGCAATCATTAACGCACTTTGAAACAGTAAATAAATCGTGATAAATAATGAATTTTGTTGAATGAAAGTTAGTACCGCTAGATAATCACTTTTTAATAGTTGCCAAGTAATACGCTGCCGTGAAGTTTCCTTCACATCATCTACGTCAGGTAATAAATAAATGATGATAGCACAAACAAAAAATGTAAAGCTATTGAACCAAATCGTAATTGCTGTATTAAAAAGCATGATGAGGAGTCCCGCTAATGCTGGACCTACTAAAAACGAGCCTGAATTGAACGTGCCAAGTATTGCGTTGAATCGTTGTCTATCTTCAGAGGGAACAAACTTTGTAATATAATAGGTACTACTAGGCCCAAAGAAACTATTCGCTATATTCGCTAAAAATAACAGCGTATAGATGAGCCAAATAGATTCCATAAACGGCATACAAAAAACAATGAAACCTCGTATAATATCAGTTGCAATCATCAACTTGCGTTTATTCATACGATCAATAAAAGAGCCAGCTACCAAACTTGTTAAAACTCTTGCTATTGGTCCGACAATAAAGATTCCAGCCATTGCTGCCGGCGATTGTGTTAAATGCCATATAAATAAATTTAGCGCTACAAGGTAGATCCAGTTCCCTAAATTGGAAAAACCTAAGCCCCCAATTAATAAGCTGTATTTTCGAAGGATTTTCATTTATAGTTCCCCCCTTATGTTAATTAACTCATTATTATTCGAACCCTTTCACTTGCCATAAATGCCCTTTCATAACAATTGCTTGCTTGTTTATACGCAAGAAGAGTTTTATACAGTTCAGCAAATAATGGTGCATAAAACAAAATTAAAGAATAATATTTTTGTTGTTCAAAATAACATAATGCTTTTTCTTCTAGAACTTTTAATGGCAATTGTTCAATTTCCCCATTAGATATGAAACTAAGTACTTCAAATTGATATTCTTCATGCTTCTTTTGAAACGATAAATCTTTATAACGTTCAATCATTTCTTCCATCTTTCTAAAGTTTTTATGACGATATAAAGTTCGAACATAATTCACAACAGTAAGTGACTGACATTCAATGGCTAAGGATTTTTCATAATTCACAATGGCTTGTTCAAATAGTTCCTGGCATTCATAGCAATAACCTAAATTATTATAAATAGAACTCATTTGATTTGGAGTTTGTAAATCTGCAACATGTTCAATTAAATCCAAGCTGGCCTCATATTCTTTAATGGCTTTTTCAAATTGATATAGCGAATTAAAAATAACTGCTTTCATCAAATATAGATTCAATTGGAATAACGGTGCGTAATAATGACTAAATACATTACTCGCTGCTTCAATATAATTTAATGCTTTCTGATTTTGATATACTCGGTTATAAGCAAACGCTAAATTATATAAACAATACGCATGCTCGAAGCTTTTTCCATTTTTAGAATAATGCTTCACGTCAAACTGATGATACATGTTAATTAGCTCTGCATATTGTTCCGTTAGTAAATAATAATTACTGATTGTTAAAATGTACATTTGCGTGATGCGATTGGATTCCCACTGAATAAACGGCTTAATTTTTTCTAAAAGCTTTTCGGCTTCCACCATTTTGTTTTCAAAAAGTAAATAACGACAATGAACAATTGCATATTTAAGTTGTATTTCATCAATATAATCAGTTTTAGGATATGTAATAATCTTTTGACATTCTTTTGAAGTTAATGGACGATGACGAATGATTTTCTCCCAAATCACCTCCAACTGTTCATTTAATTGTTCTTGGTCTTCTGAATGTTGATATAAATCAATGTTTAATCGTTGTAGCAACAATTGATAAATTGCTTCATCAGCAATCACGAGACCATTTTCAATACGACTCAAATATGAAGATGTACAAACACCAATTGCCAGATCATCTTGTTTAATCTTCTGTTTTTTTCGTTGATGTTTAATTAACTGACCTATATTTCTAGTAAAGCTATTATTCAATTGTTCCCACCTCTAATTATATTTTATCAAAATATTACATCAATTTATTGTGTAATTTTACAAAAAACAGACAAATGAATAGTTAATATTTGAATCATTTACACAAGAATATTAGAACTGGTAAGAACGCGACATCATTTTTCCAACTTCTCACTACTCCCTGAATAGTTTTCCTTCCTACTTGAGTAGCTTTGTCTTCTCCACGAGCAGTACTCCTCACTACCTTAACGTTTCCCCTCGAGTCACCAATTTCTTTTCTCAGCAATAAAAAAACTGAAGACAACAAGTCTGTCTTCAGTCAAAAGGAAATCCCTTATCTATTAAAATGCAATACGTTTTGCTTCATAAGCAGCGATTATTTCATCGTATTTAAAGGTTAGTGCAATTTCATCCCAACCATTCAACAATGTTTCTTTATAGTAAGGATCGATGGTAAATTTATAAATTGTACCATCTTCACCCGTTACTGTTTGTGCTTCAAGATTGACTTCCATCGTGTACGGATTTTCTAAGCCTTTCGCTAAAATTTCATCACACTCTGCTTCAGTTAGTTTGATTGGTAAAATCCCATTTTTGAAGCAGTTATTATGGAAAATATCTGCGAATGATGGTGCAATCACTACATTGAAACCATAATCTAAGATTGCCCATGGTGCATGTTCACGTGAAGAACCGCAGCCGAAGTTATCTTGTGCTACTAAAATTTTGGAGTCTTTAAATTTAGGTTTGTTTAACACAAAATCCTTTACTTCATTGCCCTCTGCATCGAAGCGCCAATGGTAAAATAAAAACTGACCAAAACCTGTACGCTCAATACGCTTTAAAAACTCTTTCGAAATAATTTGGTCTGTATCGACATTTTTACGATCAAGTGGTGTTATCACACTTTTTACGATATTAATTGGTTCCATTTGCAATCATCCCTTCCGTGTAAATGGAAATTACACAGTTTCCTTTACGAATTCACGAACATTCACAAAGTGACCAGCAATTGCTGCCGCAGCTGCCATTTGTGGTGATACTAAGTGTGTACGAGAACCAGCTCCTTGGCGTCCTTCAAAGTTACGGTTTGATGTTGATGCACAGCGTTCACCCGCTGGTACTATATCATCATTCATTGCCAGACACATTGAGCAACCCGTCTCACGCCATTCAAAGCCAGCATCTGTAAAGATTTTATCTAATCCTTCTGCTTCTGCTTGTTTTTTCGTCGAATATGAGCCTGGTACAACGATCGCTGTTACCTTTTCATGTACCTTACGCCCTTCGATAACATTTGCTGCTGCACGTAAATCACTGATGCGTGAATTTGTGCAGGAACCGATAAATACGTGTTGGATATCGATTGAAGTTAATGGTTGACCTTCTTCTAAGTCCATGTAGGCAAGTGCTTTACGAAGAGCAGCTTTATCTGACTCATCCTCATAATCTGCCTGTGTTGGAACATTACTTGAAACACCTGAACCCATTGACGGATTCGTTCCCCAAGTGATGATTGGCTCAATTTCTTCAGCTTGAATAATTCGAACTGTATCGTATGTTGCATCTTCATCGGATGCTAAGCTTAACCAATAATCTGTTGCTTCCTCAAACTTTTCTCCTTGTGGTGCATGTTTGCGTCCACGGATATAGTTAACAGTCGTTTGGTCAGGAGAAATTAGCCCTGCCTTTGCACCCGCTTCGATTGACATGTTACAAATTGTCATCCGTTCTTCCATAGAAAGTTTATGGATAGCCTCTCCAGTGAATTCCACAATATGTCCTGTGCCAACGCTAATACCGAATTTAGAAATAATCGCTAAAATAATATCTTTTGCAGCGACACCTACAGGGAGCTCACCCTCTACACGAATTTCCATTGTTTTCGGCTTATTTTGCCATAGAGTTTGTGTTGACAATACATGTTCTACCTCAGATGTACCAATCCCGAAGGCAATCGCTCCGAACGCACCATGGGTAGACGTATGGGAGTCACCACAGACAATCGTTTTACCAGGCTGAGTTAAACCTAGCTCTGGTCCAATTACGTGAACAATTCCTTGGTCAGGATGCCCCATTCCTGCAAGCTCAACTCCAAATTCTTCAGCATTTTTAGCTAACGTTTCAATTTGGTTGCGTGCAATTGGATCATGAATCGTTGGTAGATTTTTGGTAGGGACGTTATGATCCATTGTCGCAAAGCTTAAATCTGGACGACGCACTTGACGTCCGTTCATTCGTAGACCTTCAAAGGCTTGCGGAGAAGTTACTTCATGAATTAAATGGAGATCAATATATAACAGGTCCGGTTTGCCCTCTTCCTGATAAACAACATGTTTATCCCAAATCTTTTCAATTATATTTTTGCCCATTATCTTCACCTATTTCTTAAATGTATGTTGTCATAATGCTTTCTGAAACAAAGCTTGTATCAATCTCGTTAATAACTTTATCTGTCCATTCATTCGTCGATAGTATACGACTGCCATCACGTGCAAGATCTGCTGTGAAATAGCCATCATCAAATACTGCACTTACAGCACGTTCGATTTCTGCAGCCTCTTCTTTTAAGCCAAATGAATATTGTAGCATCATAGCCACTGAAAGAATTGTTGCGGCTGGATTTGCTACACCTTGGCCTGCAATTTCTGGTGCTGAGCCATGTACTGGTTCATATAGACCGAAATTATCTCCGCGAATAGATGCAGATGGAAGTACGCCTAAAGAGCCTGTAATAACAGATGCTTCATCACTTAAAATATCGCCAAACATATTTTCAGTAACTACCACATCATAATGACTAGGATTGGTAATTAATTTCATAGCAACTGAGTCTACTAAATTGTGCTCCACTTGCACATCTGGATACTCTTTTTTCTTCGCTTCTACAACTTCGCGCCATAAACGACTTGTTTCAAGTACATTGGCTTTATCAACAGAGCATAATTTGCCTCCACGTAACCGTGCTAATTCAAAGGCATTTTCAACAATACGCTCAACTTCTGCAGTTGAGTAAACAGTTGTATCTATCGCGCCATTCTCAGTACGCATACGTGGTTCCCCGAAGTATACACCGCCTGTTAATTCACGTACAATCATTAAATCGACGTTTTCGGCTACTTCACGCTTTAATGGTGAAGCATCTAGTAAACTCGGGAACGCCTTTACTGGACGTAAGTTTGCGAATAAGTCAAAATGTTTGCGAATACGTAGTAATCCTTTTTCTGGACGTAATTCAGGTGGATTATTATCCCATTTCGGGCCACCAACGGCTCCTAGTAAAACTGCGTCACTATTTTCACACATCTCAATTGTTTCATCTGGTAGTGGATTATTGTGTTGGTCGATGGCAGCGCCTCCGATTGTTGCATAACCTAAATGGAATGTATGGTTGAATCGCTTACCAATCACCTGTAATACACGTACAGCTGAAGCAACAACCTCTGGCCCTATTCCGTCACCAGGAAGTACTGTAATTTTTTTCTCCATCGTCAAAACACCTTTCTTTGTATAGCGTTGAACTACGCTATTTTAGTAAGACTCTCACCTATATTAATAGGTGAGGTCATCAATATTACGATTACACGTAATTGGCCTAATTGCGTTTGGGATGTGAATGATGCTGACTCAATTCACTACCATTAAAAATTGCGACATTGATTAACTTACAGGCTGTGTACGAAGGCTTGCTTGTATTAAATGACGATTGATAGCATTTAAATAAGCTTTTGCCGATGCTTCTAAAACATCCTGTGATGAGTTTCGCCCGGTTGTTGAAATACCATCATATCGAATATTAATTACAGCTTCTCCTAATGCATCTCGTCCCTTACCGACAGACTTAACACGGTAATCAATCACATGAATATCCCCTTGTACAAGTTGCTCAAGCGTATTGAAAATGGCTTCCACCGAGCCTGAACCAGTTGCAACAACTGTCTTCTCTAGACCTTCTGGTGTTAAAACAATCGCTGTTGCTGTTGGTATATTTTCTGTACCATATTGCACCTGTACCATCTTTAGTTCGTAAAGTGGAACATCTTCTATTTGAATTTGTTGCTCAGTAAGAAGCGTTAGTAAGTCTTCTTCCGTAATTTCTTTTTTACGGTCAGCCAATTTTTTAAATTCAGTAAATGCTTTATTTAGTTTTTCATCCGAAAGATGGAAGCCCATTGTTTCTGCTCGGTCACGGAATGCTGCGCGACCTGAGTGTTTACCAAGAACGAGCGGTACCTCCCCTTCACCAATAAGAGCAGGTGAAATAATTTCATACGTTTCAGGATTTTTTAACACACCATCTTGGTGAATACCTGATTCGTGTGCAAATGCGTTTTTACCAACAATCGCTTTATTCGGCTGAATAACCACATTCGTGAGCTTACTGACTAATTGAGATGTCCGCTTAATTTCTTGTAAATGAATCCCTGTTTCTACAGGATAAATATCTTTACGGATATGAAGGGCAACTGCGATTTCTTCAAGCGCAACATTTCCAGCGCGCTCTCCGATACCGTTAATCGTACCCTCTATTTGTGAGGCACCATTTTCAATGGCCGCAATCGTGTTAGCGGTTGCCATACCTAAATCATCATGGCAATGTGCAGAGAATTTTACCTGTTCTGCACCTTTTACGTTTTCAAGTAGGAATTTAAATAATGCACCATATTCTTGTGGCGATGCATATCCTACTGTGTCAGGTACATTAATGGTTGTTGCACCTGCCGCAACAACTTCATTCATAATACGTACTAAAAATTCATGATCTGAGCGGAATGCATCTTCAGCAGACCATTGTACAAGTGGAAAAAATTTTTTTGCATATTTTACAGCTTCCACTGCTTGCTCTACCACTTGATCGGGTGATTTTTTTAGCTTGTATTCCATATGAATTGGGGAAGTTGCTAGGAAAATATGAATGTGCGGCTGTTCGGCCACTTTAATGGCTTCCCAAGTTGTATCAATATCTTTTTGTACACAGCGAGCTAAGCCTGTTACGATCGAGTTTTTCACTGTTCCAGCAATACGATGTACCGCATCAAAGTCACCGGGTGACGAAGCAGGAAAACCTGCTTCAATAATTGTCACTCCTAGGCGCTCCAGTTGCTTGGCGATTTCAATCTTCTCTGCGGTGTTTAGATTAATACCAGCAGATTGTTCGCCGTCGCGAAGGGTTGTATCGAAAATATCAATTTTTTGCACTTGCAGCCACTTCTCTCACAACTTTTTCTTTACCTTCGTTGATAAATGGCATCATAGCACGTAATTTAGCACCAACTTCTTCGATTTGGTGGTTTGCACCAGCTTCTTTGAATTTTGTATATTCTGGACGACCGTTTTCGTTTTCTTGAATCCAACGACGTGCGAATGTACCATCTTGGATATCCGTTAATACATCTTTCATACGACCTTTTACTGAGTCATCGATAATGCGTGGTCCTGCAACATAGTCACCCCACTCTGCTGTATCCGATACTGAGTAACGCATTGTTGCCATACCACCTTCAAACATTAGGTCAACAATTAATTTTAGTTCGTGAAGTGTTTCAAAGTATGCTAATTCTGGTTGGTAGCCTGCTTCTACTAAAGTTTCGAAACCTGCTCTTACTAATTGTGTAGCACCACCACAAAGTACAGCTTGCTCACCGAATAAATCAGTTTCAGTTTCTTCTTTGAATGTTGTTTCAAGTAAACCGCCACGAGCTGCACCGATTCCTTTACCGTATGCAAGAGCTAAATCTTTTGCTTGACCAGTTGCATCTTGATGAATTGCGAATAATCCTGGTACACCAGCACCTTCTTGGAATTGACGACGAACTAAGTGTCCTGGACCTTTCGGCGCAACTAAGAATACGTCCACATCTGCTGGAGGTGTAATTTGACCGAAGTGAATATTGAAGCCGTGTGCAAACATAAGTGCTTTACCCGCTTCAAGATGTGGAGCAATTTCAGCCTCATATACAGCTTTTTGACGCTCATCTGGAAGTAAAATTTGGATAACATCTGCTTCTTGTGCTGCTTCAGCAACATTTTTTACATCTAATCCATCCGCTTTTGCTGCATCGAATGATCCGCCTGGACGAACTCCTACTACTACATCGAAGCCTGATTCTTTAAGATTTAATGCATGTGCGTGACCTTGTGAACCATAACCGATGATTGCGATTTTTTTCCCTTTTAATACTTCCTCGTTGATGTTTTGATCATAATACATAGTAGCCATTGTTTGTTTCCTCCTAATATTGGGTTTGTTTTTTCAACTTCAGATGCCA
Organism: Lysinibacillus sp. RC79; assembly: GCF_041262405.1. NCBI lineage: Bacteria > Bacillati > Bacillota > Bacilli > Caryophanales > Bacillaceae > Lysinibacillus > Lysinibacillus sp. RC79. Next base: position 69,109 of record NZ_JBGCCD010000011.1, on the reverse strand, counting down.
TTAAGCACTAAGGGCTATGCATCCAAAGCTATGAATTTTTATATGCAAACTATTTTAAAATAGAGAGCTGCGTATTTGAGATTTTTTGTGTTTCACGAACAGATGCAGTAGCCCCTGTACGCGTTAATTCTTTAATACCATAAGGTCGAATTAGTTCAATAAAAGCATCAATCTTATCTGGATCTCCTACTACTTGATAGGTGACAACGTTTTTCGCTGTATCAATAATTTGCGGACGGAATGGTTCAACAATTGAATTCATTTCCAGTCGTAAATTTGGTGGTGAAATTACCTTTACAAGCGCTAACTCGCGAAGCACGATTGATTTGTCTGTAATGTCATTGACCTTTAACACATCAATTTGCTTAGATAATTGCTTCACTAGCTGTTCAATCTTACGCTCATCCTCTACGTTTACAACAAAAGTCATTTTCGAAAAGTTTGGCTGTTCAGTATGACCAACTGTGATTGATTCAATATTAAATTGCCGCTTCATAAGTAAGCCTGTTATACGGTTTAACACACCGCTTTGGTTAATCACTGTTACTGTAATTACTCGTTTCAATTCTTTTTCACCCCAATCATTTCATGTAAGCCTTTGCCTGGGGCTACCATTGGGTAAACACATTGAAGCTGTTTAACACGACAATCAATTAACACCGGCTCATCGGAAAGTAGTGCCTCGCGGAAAATACTTTCCGCTTCATCGATTGTGTTAATTCGATAGCCCTTCAGATCATATGCATCAGCTAATTTAACAAAGTCTGGTTGGATCGGCATAAGTGAAGATGAATAACGCTCCTCGTAGAATGTTTCTTGCCATTGGCGAACCATTCCTAAACAACTATTATTTAAAATCACCACTTTTACCGGTAAGTTGAATTCTTGCAGTATAGAAAGCTCTTGCGCAGTCATTTGGAATCCTGCATCACCCACAATAGCAACAACTTTTTTGTCTGGCTTCGCAAACTGGGCGCCAATTGCAGCCGGGAAGCCGAAGCCCATCGTACCAAGTCCACCAGATGTTACCCATCCATGATCATTGTTTAATCGATAATATTGCGCAGCCCACATTTGATGCTGTCCAACATCTGTCGTGACAATTGCATCACCTTCTGTAATTTTATGCACAAGCTCTAATGCTTCCTGCGGTAAAACTTCTTTGTCCCCCGGCTCCTTGTTGTACCATAATGGATATTCCTTTGCATGATTATTTAAGTATGTTAGCCATTCTGTTGTATCTGGACCATCGAAGTCTTTTTTCAATAATGCTTTTAATGCTTCTTTAGCATCTGCAACAATCGGAATATCTGTCGGAACATTTTTTCCAATTTCCGCTGGATCAATATCGATGTGTACGATTGTTGCATTTGGAGCAAATGTAGCCAAATTACCAGTTAAACGGTCATCGAAGCGAGCTCCGATATTCAACAATAAGTCTGATTTTGTAATAGCTGTATTCGCTGTTACAGTTCCATGCATTCCTGCCATACCGATGAATAATTCATGCTCTCCATGGATTGAACCAAGTCCTAGTAAAGTGTTTGCAATTGGAATTTGGTATTTTTCAGCGAATGCTGTTAACTCTTCTTTGGCATCTGCAAAGAGTACACCAGCCCCAGCTAAAATAACTGGATTTTTGGCCAATGAAATCGCCTTTATAGCCTTTTGAATTTGTAAATAATTTGGTTTGTACGTTGGTTGATAACCCGGTAAATATATTTCTTCAGGAGCCTGTGGTGGGTTCTCCACATCAAACAACATTTGAGACACATTTTTCGGGAAATCTACTACAACAGGGCCCTTTCGACCAGTACTTGCAATATGGAATGCCTCTTTAACAATACGCGGGATATCATTAACATCCTGCACCTGATAATTGTGCTTCGTAATTGGTGTCGTAATGCCCATAATATCTGCTTCTTGGAAAGCATCCGTACCAATCACAGATGTTGAAACTTGACCTGTGAATACAACTAATGGAATGGAGTCAATCATCGCATCGGCAATACCAGTTACTAAGTTTGTTGCCCCCGGACCGCTTGTTGCAATAACAACACCAGGTTTATTGGAGACACGTGCATAACCTTCCGCTGCATGGATTGCACCTTGTTCATGTCTAGTTAAAATATGACGAATCGGATTTTTATACATGGCATCATAGATTGGTAGTACCGCTCCACCTGGGTAACCAAAAACAATTTCAACACCTTGTTCATGTAGTGCTTGCACTAATACGTCAGCACCATCTTTCGCTTGATAGGTTTGTTCAGCTTTAGCTGTTGTTGCTAATTCTTCTTTTTCATCGATAGAAACATTCGTACTCATCAAATATGCCTCCTTCTTATCATTCAATTTCACATCAGTAATGCGCATCATTGAAGTATTACAAGCTGGTTATCTCCTTGAAAAGAGATGACAGACTCTTTCTAACTTCGAAAAAAAATAAAAAGCCCTTTTCTCCACACGCAAAGAATTACCTTACGTAGGGATGAAAAAGACTTTCCATGGTACCACCCTTTTTTATAGCAAATGATTGCTACCTCGTGAATAAATGTAAGCATTTATGCACCAATGCGAGATCATTCGCATCCAATATGGTGTCATAAATTATTTATTCATTAATAACGAGCACTTTCGATTATGCCCGGAGCTATCTAATGGCGAACACGCGTTTAATAGCTCGCTCCGAGGGGATGTCGGATCTAGTTGTATCGCCGGCTTCCAGCACGACCGGCTCTCTGGTAGATACAAGGCTCTAGAACCTTTAACCTCATCAACGCTTTAACTATTTAAATTTTCATAACGCCACCTGTAGAGGCGTTTGTTACTAGTTTTGAATATCTTGCTAGCCACCCGCGCTTAATTTTCGGTTCAAATACCGGTAGTTTTGCACGACGTTCAGCTAATACTTCATCTGAAACTTCTAAATTGATAGTACGATTTGGTAGATCAATTGTGATAATGTCACCGTTCTCTACTAAAGCGATTGGACCGCCTTCTGCTGCCTCTGGTGAAATATGTCCGATTGAAATACCACGAGATGCACCTGAGAAACGTCCATCTGTGATTAACGCAACCTTTGTACCAAGTCCACGTCCTTGAATCGCAGACGTTGGTGCAAGCATTTCAGGCATCCCTGGGCCACCTTTTGGTCCTTCGTAGCGAATGACGACTACATGGCCCTCTTTTACCGTCCCGTTATCGATATTTTCCTGTGCTGCTTCTTGTGATTCAAAAACGATTGCTTCGCCCCTGAATACTTTAATAGAAGGGTCTACAGCGCCTACTTTAATAACAGAACCCTCTGGCGCGATATTACCAAATAACACCGATAATCCACCAACTGGGCTATACGGATTGTCTTTCGTACGAATAACTTCATCATTTATAATATGATAATCCTTTACAAGCTCACCCATTGTTACTCCTGCAACGGTTGGTCGATCTGGGTGAATAGCACCTGGAATAGACGTTAATTCATTAATAATGGCACTAACGCCACCTGCTTTATTAATATCATCCATTGAAATATCTGAAGCAGGCATAATTTTCGCTAAATATGGAACACGCTCTGCAACTTTATTAATATCTTCAATGTTATAATCGATTTCAGCTTCATTGGCGATTGCTAATGTATGGAGAACTGTATTAGTCGAACCACCCATCGCCATATCAAGTGCGAATGCATCATCAATTGCTTCTTTAGTAATAATGTCACGAGGCTTGATGTCTTCATTAATCATACGGACTAATTGTTTAGCAGCCTCTTTAATAAGATTATGGCGCTCTTCAGAAGTAGCTACGATTGTTCCATTACCTGGTAAAGCTACTCCTAGCATTTCCATTAAGCAGTTCATAGAGTTTGCAGTAAACATTCCTGAACATGAACCACATGTTGGACATGCATTGCTTTCAATATCTAACAGCTCTTCAGCTGACATTTTGCCTGATTTATGAGCCCCTACACCTTCAAAAACTGAAGTTAATGAAAGTTGCTTGCCAGTAGCAGAAGTACCAGCCTCCATTGGACCACCCGATACGAAAATTGATGGTACGTTAGTACGAACTGCTGCCATTAACATTCCCGGTGTAATCTTGTCACAGTTAGGAATATAGAATACTCCATCAAACCAGTGTGCATTAATAACCGTTTCAGCTGAGTCTGCGATAATTTCACGGCTTGGTAAAGAATAACGCATTCCAATGTGCCCCATTGCAATACCATCATCTACACCGATTGTATTAAACTCAAACGGAATACCACCCGCTTCAATAATGGCCTCTTTGACAACATCAGCAAATGTACGTAAATGAACGTGACCTGGTATAATGTCGATATAAGAATTACAAACCCCAATAAATGGCTTGCCTAAATCTTTCGCTTTTACTTTGCCTGTTGCATATAAAAGACTTCGATGTGGCGCACGATCTACGCCTACTTTAATCATGTCACTTCTCATTTTAAACGCCCCTCTTTATTGCTATGTTCGTTGCTATAAACAAAATGTTCTGTCTATTTCGTTTTTGCTTATATGTTAATCGCCTAGAAGACAACTAACTGCTGTAACGAACGTGTTAAATTGTTGTAATCATAGTACGAAAAAAAGGTCTCGTCAACAGTATTTTTAGAATTGTTTGAACAATTTAAATAATACATAAAATTTGAAATCGTTTTCATGCTGATTAAGCATCACTTTTATCTCGCTTTAGAGAATATTTTGACATTTCGTTCAAATTTTAATTTTTTCAATAATCTATCAATAATATTTCCAAATCCTTCAAAAGAGCGTGAACAGCTATTTAATGAGATAGCGCTTACAGTGTAAATATTTTTCTTAAGTACCCTGTTAAAAACACATTATCGGGATCATATTGACTTCGAATTGCTAAAAACTTTTCGATATCTGGGTATAGCTCATGTACATAATTAGCAGTTAAATGACTTAGTTTGCCCCAATGTGGTCGTCCTTTATATTTCATCATCATCGTATGGACCCATTTAAAATAAGGCTCTTCCTGCATTCCTTTATACATGTGAAAGGCAATAAACGCTGATTCGTGTCCTTGGGTAGGACTTAAAAAACCTGCTTCTCCTGCTGTCGTTCGACATTCTAACGGAAAATGCACATTAAAAATTCCACTTTTAAAGGTTGCGTGGATTTCCTCTATACATGCCTCAAATTGCGTTAATGGAATAGCGTATTCACTTTCTTGGAACTTGACGCTACGTGGAGACGGATAAATTTCATAGCTTATCCCCGTTTGCTCCCCTTCCACAACATGGGCTGCTGCTAATTTACTCATAGCACCACTAAACGAAGGCTTCCATTTACAAAGCTCGGACATCGCAAAAAAAGCACCGTTCTCTACTATTTGTAGTTTCAATGTTTCGATTCTCTTACCCCAATTACTCTGATAAACAGGTGCTCTAGCGTTCATGCGCTTCACTTGTATTGTTTCGCTGCCCGGGAAATAAAACCACTCAACATGTCTGTTTTGTCGAATATCTTCAGTAAATATCGCCAGCCCATTTTCTAAAGTATCTCTTGTGCTCACATAATGTAAGCTATATAGAGGTATCACCTTAATCGTTACTTTCACAAGTACGCCCAGCATACCTAGTGAAACATGCAAAGCTTCAGATAAATCATCCATTCCTCTCACATGCTCCCTATAAGTACCTGTACCATCTACAAAACCCCATCTTGTTACAGCTGAGGATAACGAACCGAGTGTTACACCAGTTCCATGGGTACCTGTTGACACTGCTCCTGCAATCGTCTGTTCTTGAATATCTCCCATATTTATAAGGGCAAATCCATGCTTCGCAAGCAATGGTCCTATTTCATATAAATACGTTCCAGCCCAAAGTGTCACTTCTTGCTTCTCCTCATTCACAGCTATTAACCCACGCATCTTATGTAGAGAAAGTGCTATATGCTCAGGCATCGCAACAGCGCTAAAGGAGTGAGCTGCACCTGTGACACGAATCGTTTTTCCTGATTCACGTGCATGCTTCACGATATTTGTAACCTCTTCAATAGATCTAGGTAAGTACATCTCAGACGGATAAGAGATGACATTTCCAGCCCAGTTTGTCCACTTCTGACCATTTTTCCACTTATCTATAGAAAACATTGTCCATCCCCCCTATAGGTTGTATAAGCTCCTACATACTTGTCCCCTTTAATTCCATGCAGTTTTTGAAATCTTTCACACAGTTCACCAGCTTTCGCATGTCGAAAATATAACGTGTCTCCTACGTTAACTTTTTTACGCTTTACCTTAACGGGTGTCTGAACTTCTCCTGCTCCTTCTAGATTAAGATATGAAAAAAAAGTGGGTTCATAGAATACCGGTAATCGATCAGCACTGATTGCTCCAGATGCTGTATAACCTCCACCATGACAAACAACAATATTATTTTCAGGCTTTCTTGTTACACTTAAAGCAAATCCAGCTGCCTTTTTCAGCCTTAGATGCGTAAATTGGTCAAATAAAGCTGGTGCATAAAATGCAGAGCCAACCGTAATTTCTGTTACCTCCTTCTGTTGTGCCGTGTATGCCATACTTCCTGAACCACCACCATTTACAAAGTGCAAGCTTGGAAAATATGCTTTTATATGCGCAATGGCTAATCTACGAAACTGGGTAACTTGCTTTTTAGCTTGCAATTGCATTACTTCAATCAGTCTTCCTTTAACAGCATTGGCTGGTCGATTACCGACTCCTGCAATTTGAGCCTCATAGCCCATTGCTCCAACTACCTCAATAAATGCTTGATTTTTAATATATTCGAGGAATGGTGTTAGTGACTCAAGTGAATGAAGCGAAGAGCGTTTCGTACCAAAATAAAGCAGCTTAAAATCATTGGATACATTAATATCAATACATACCTGCACACGAATGCCTAGCTCTTGCCCTAGCTTCGCCAAAAACTTGACATGCTCCCGCTTATCCACCATAAAAGTGACAGTTTTCCCCGCTTTTACAAAGTGCAATAACTGACGAACAGCAGCTTCTTCCATCACCGGATATCCTAGCAATAAATCATCAAAATGCTGTTGCAGTAAAAATAGTGTTTCTGCCGCTGTAAACGTCATAAATCCCGTCACATTGGGTAGATTTTTTTGTAAATAGCGTAATATCTCCACAGAACGAACTGATTTCGTCGCAATACGTATATTTTTCTCTCCACAAGCGTTGTGTACAGTTGAAATATTATGATCCAGTGCATCAAAGTCCAACCAAGCAAATGGACGTTCTAGTTCATGGAACGCTCGATCAAATCTAGTAGTCATCCTATCACTCCTTTGTTTGTACTTTGTCTTCGATATTCATTATAAAAATTCCTTATTAATTATGCCTCGGCATAATTCTAGCTGTCGCTTCGCTTTCGCTACCAAAACATTTGTAACTGCCGTTTCACTTACGTTACATAAAACATTTGCTGAAAGAAGTTAAAGAAATTATTTTTAGACAATAAAAAACAACCGTGGACATGTAATCAAATTTGCCTTCACGGTTGTTTTTAATAATGGACAAGCATGTAACTCACCTTTCTACTATTTTAAGAGATTACGAGGAAAATATGAAATCCGCTGCTAAATTTAACAATACTAGCAGATGTAAGCCTGCAATCAGTAATCCTTGGCGATTTAAACGTTTCATAGCTGTCATATTCATATAGACCACTCTCCTTTTTTCACATTATACTCTCAGAAAAATCAATTTTCAAACTATTCGTAATATTAAAATCGAATCATTTTTCTGACAAACAGGCCCAAATATGGCATGACAAAAGTGAAATTATACCTATAGGGAGAGTGAAAAGGTTGAAAAAGGCTTTATTAGTCATTGATTATACGTATGATTTTGTCGCTTCTGATGGAAAACTAACTTGTGGAGAGCCCGGTCAAGCATTATTAGATCAATTTCACCTTGGCGTAATTGCGTCCGGATTTGTACGCACAATTCATTCCTTTCAAAATCCGTGACATCCCCGGAGGCTTTATCTTCATTCAATTGATATTTGGATATCCACAAAAGTAACTGCATTCAACTCACACCTATAGAAATGGAAGACTCTGCTGAATGAAGATAAAAAAATTTCATCTTTAATTCAAAAATTTATTACTTAAAACGAATTTGTTGTTTTTGCGAATGATCTACATGAGGAAGATGATCCGTTCCATCCTGAAACAAAGCTATTTCCCCCTCATAATATTCGCGGCACTAAAGGACGTCATTTATTTGGGCAAGTTGGCGAAATTTATAACCTTCACAAGGATAAAGTTTTGTGGCTTGATAAAACTCGCTATAGCGCATTTGCCGGAACCAATTTATCGATTTTATTAAATGAACGAGGTATCAAAGAAATTCATTTAGTTGGGGTTTGTACTGATATTTGTATTTTACATACAGCAGTTAATGCTTATAATTTGGGCATTTCAACGGTTGTTTATGCAGATGGTGTTGCAAGTTTTGATGCTGCAGGTCATGAATGGGCATTACGTCATTTTGAACATACATTAGGCGCAACGGTTGTTAAGTCGTAAAAACCTTATCGTGAATTTGTAATAATTACTAAAGTAGCGAGACGCGTTTAATATACTCCATTCCGGGCATAACTAAGCAATCGCCATTATATCTTAATTTTAAGGAGATGAAAAAGAATGATTAGCTTCATTTGGTATTTAATCATCGGCGGAGTATTAGGTTGGTTAGCTGGCGTTATTTTAGGTAAAGATGTACCTGGCGGCATCATTGGAAATATTGTTGCAGGGGTTGTCGGTTCTTGGATCGGTAGTATGGTTCTTGGCAACTGGGGTTGGAGAGTTAGTAATTTTTACGTATTCCCAGCATTAATCGGTGCTGTAGTGCTGATCTTCATCGTAAGCATTATTTTAAAAAGTATGCGTAAAGCAACCTAAATATGTACTAAAGAGCCATCATTTTTGATGGCTCTTTACTTGTTGTTTTAAAAAATTGTGTCTATAAAATTAAAATGGCTCTTCGGCATTGATTTTTTCCGTTCCGACAGGGCGCTTTCCTGGGGGCGTCCGTTGAGCCGCTTCACTCGCGATGCTCGCTCCAGGGTCTCGGGCCAACACGATGTTGGTCACGAAGGCGTTATCACAGGATGTGATGGTTTTAGCCTTCGTTCCTCTATCGCTAATCCCCAAGGAGTCGCCCAGTCTCCACTCCAATCAACCAGTATCTTCTGGCATTTTCACCCTATTTTTCATAGCGCAGCTTTTTACTTTTCCTTATAAACGACTGCTTCCTTTAGCTCATCATGATAGTCATTATACAAATTGAAATATTGTAACACCTTTTTAACATATTCATCACTGTGATTGTACTTAAAAACAGCTTGCTTTATATGACCATCTGCTGCACCATTTTTCGATAAATAATTCGCGGCACTAAATATAGCGTCCTCTATATCAAAAGGATCTGCTATGCCATCTCCATTAGCATCTACGCCATATCCACCATATTTTTTAATGGTTTCTGGATCCATTAATTCAGCTTTCGATATATCCCCTTTTCCTAACCCCGAGCAGGAAGGATGTTTCCAGCCGACAAATGTACAAGGCATAAATTGCATAGGGCCTTCTGCCCCAGCTGGTGAAACGAGCGATTTCATTGAGGAGAAGCGTGTTTCAATTCGATGATGGGCTGCAAGCAAAGTCCAAGGCACGCCGTATTTCTCTTCTGCTGCTACATAGATAGGAATATATTGCTCAGGAATTTTCATATCGAAATTTTGTTGAATTTCTTCTAGTGCTTTTTCCCGTGCTAATTTTTCAAATATAGGTAATGTTTGTAGCTCCTTCCATGCAAAAAAGGCGAAAACACAAACAGTTATCGCTATTGGTATTAATAAAGCTATCATGCCTAATTGAGCGGAAGGCGATAGCATCGGTTTTTTCTTCTTTTTTTTCGTCATATGTCACACCTAATCTTTTATTCTATTTCTATATTACCAAAATTTTCGATTATATAGCAGATTTTTCAGTATATAATTACCACTACTTTAATAGTTGAAAAGGAAGGGAAAAATATAGTAAAATATAATTCGACTATTTTATATGGATAATAATAGGAGGAATTTGTTTTGTGGAAAGACTTTAAAGAATTTGCTATGAAAGGCAATATTGTCGATCTAGCAGTAGCAGTAGTAATTGGTGGTGCTTTCGGTAAAATTGTTACTTCTTTAGTTGCAAATATCATAATGCCATTAGTCGGTGTCTTAACTGGTGGTATTGATTTAACAGAGAGCTTTGTGTTTGGCTCAGGAGATGCGAAAGTTAAATTAGGCGAATTTTTACAGTCGATCATTGACTTTTTAATAATTGCATTTGCAATATTCATGGCATTACGAATTATGACCAAACTATCTCGTAAAAAAGAAGAGGCTGTCGTGGAAGAACCAGCACCAGAATTGGACGCTAAAGAAGAGCTTCTAAAAGAAATTCGAGATTTATTAAAAAAAGAACAAGCTTAAATTAAAGTTAAAAAGAATCTGTCTAATTACTTCGACTTATCCGAGGTAATAGGCAGATTCTTTTTAGGCTCTGTTAAATTTTAATGTTGATAAAAAAATTAGGAGTTCCTATTTCTAAGGAACTTCCAAAAATTAAGATTATCTTAATCGAGAAGAAATCCAATAGTATCATATGTTTTAAGTTGATTCAGTGCACTTACAGCAACTTTAGAATAGTCTTCTTCGGATTCGGTTTTTTCATAATAAAACCATATCCCATCCTCTTCTAAAGACTTTGCTCCTAACCTAAAACGCTTATTTATATGATGAGCATTAACTTTATTAGGTGGGATTTTTTCACCCCAATACATTGTTGTTCCATCTTTCGGGTAAGATGCTAATTCAACAACAAACGAACCTCCCCATTTGTTGAATTGAAACGTAATCAAATCTATATTATTTTCGTTGCCTCTTCTAAAATGCGGGAATGAACCCTGAATCCTTGTTCTCTCAGTACTGGTATTACGATATTCTTTAAAGCCATATCCATCATTTTTTTGTCATTCACATGGTAAAATTCCTTTTATTTTAAATTGACTTTATAACTTATTTGGATAGACGTAAAACGGCATCTTGCAATATGAACACAAACTTGTCCGTCCTCTAAGTTCGGATTTCCCGCCACGTTTACGAGGTTTGCGTTCTGGAATCCCACGTGGACATTTTTGAAAGTATACTGAACGCTTTGCTCAACCTTCTACACACCGAATGTACGTTCTCTCATCAATTATCCTAAGATTTCAGATAGGTTTCAAACATCAACATTTAGCTTTAACAGAGCCTTTCTTTAAGGACGCAAACTCCATGGTTCAAAAACGCCTATATGCTTTTCCGGTATCTCCTGCTTTATTGCATCAATAATTCCTTGTGCAATTTCACTATTTGTTAGCCATCTTGAAGAGTTGTTGTTTAGTATGATAAATCCAAGTTTCACCTCTCTATAATTTATATTAGAAGGGATATAACTTTTTGTACGGTCATTATTTAAGTAAGAGCTACTTCCTTTTATATGGTATAAAATCACATTTTTTGTGTTGGGAATTGCTTGGAAAAGCGAATCCCAAACTCTTGTATCAGAGCCATGAATCCAAGCAATAATAAAATCAAATGATCCATTAGTTTGTTGTGACTCTATTAATGCCGATATCAATTATGCCTCGGCATAATTGCGTCCGGAATCGGCTTTAAGATGCAGGTCAGTTAGCCTAAGAACTCCTTTCCGATTCCGTGACATCCGCCGGAGGCTTTAACTTCTTTCAGCGGATGTTTAGACACCCGCTGAAAGAAGTTAAAGCTATTGTAATTCGTATAATCAACAAATATTGGTGTCAATTTCGAGGCATCATTAGATTCATTTATCAATCTTTGCATTTTATTTTCTCCCGATAACGGTTACATGATTACCTTCCTGTATAAGCCATACAGAAACATCCTTTAGCATTCCTGTTCCACCTATTACTAGCCAATGTTTCATTTACTTTTCTTCCCTTCCTTATCTCCTACTATTCCTAGATGATTTAATATAAATAATCTCGCTAATTTTCTGAAATTATCTTGTTCTTCTTTAGTATACATGTTAAATTGATAACAATTATTGAGAATATGGGGAAAAGAAGGTCTAATAGACTCCCCTTTATTATGATGAAGAAAAGAGTGACGACATGACAAACAGCAGAAGTATTGAAACAAAACTTGTACAACTTGGGAATTTAAGTGATCCGATAACTGGTGCGGTCAGCCCACCAATTCATTTATCGACAGCTTACAAACATACAGGCATCGGTGAATCCACTGGTTTTGATTATACACGTACAAAAAATCCAACTCGTGCTCTATTAGAAGAAGGAATTGCCGATTTAGAGGGCGGAGATGCAGGCTTTGCTTGTAGCTCTGGGATGGCAGCCATTCAATTAGTTCTATCACTGTTTAGGCCTGGTGATGAATTAGTAGTGCCTGATGATTTATATGGTGGTACATATCGACTTTTTAATTTCTTTGAAGAAACATATAATATTAAGCCTGTCTACTCAAAATTTGAATCAGTTGAACAGGTAGAAGCATTAATCAACGACAATACGCGTGCTCTATTTATTGAAACACCGACAAATCCGCTCATGCAGGAATTTGATTTGCAAGTATATGCGGAATTGGCTCACAAGCATGGGGCATGGTTAATTGTCGATAATACGTTCTATACACCATATTTCCAACGTCCAATCGAACTAGGTGCAGACATTATCATTCATTCAGCTACTAAATATATTGGTGGACATAATGATGTGTTAGCTGGTTTAGTTGTCGCAAAGGGTGCTGAATTAGCAGAGCGCATTGGCTTTATTCATAATGGTAGCGGTATGGTTTTAGGTGCGATGGATTCCTGGTTACTTATTCGCGGATTAAAAACAATGCATCTTCGATTAAAGCAGCACGATGCGAACGCCAAAGCAATTGCCGCATATTTAGAGGAAGAAGAGCTTGTAACAGACGTGCTATACACAGGAAAAGGTGGCATGCTTTCATTCCGCTTGGAAAAGGCTGAGTGGATTGACCCATTCCTTCGAAACTTGAAGCTAATTACTTTTGCTGAAAGTCTTGGTGGTGTTGAAAGCTTTATTACGTATCCTGCTACTCAAACACATGCAGACATGCCTTATGAGGAGCGTATTGAACGTGGTGTTTGTGACCGATTACTACGCTTTTCTGTTGGCGTTGAAGAGGCTGAAGATTTAATTGCGGATTTAAAACAAGTATTCGATATCCTTAGAAAAGAGGTTAAAAATGAAGCAGCATATTGAAACAAGCCTAATTCACGCAGGTGTCCGTGACGGCTATGAAAATAAAAAAGGTGCAGTCAATGTACCTATGTATTTATCATCTACTTTTCATCAGGAAAGTATCGATGAATTCGGCGAATATGATTATGCACGTTCTGGCAACCCTACGCGGGATGCATTAGAAAAAGCAGTAGCTGAGCTTGAAGGCGGAGTACGAGCCCATGCATTTTCTTCTGGGATTGCCGCTGTATCTGCAGCATTAATGCTATTATCTCAGGGGGACCATGTTGTCATTACGGAGGATGTTTATGGAGGAACATACCGCTTCGTCTCCAAGGTTTTACCACGCTTCGGTATTTCCCATACTTTCGTTGATTTCACAGATTTAGCGGCAGTAGAAGCAGCCATTACACCAGCTACAAAACTACTCTATATGGAAACACCGTCGAATCCAACACTTGGCATCACAGATATTCGCGGAGTAGTAGCACTTGCCAAGCAGCATAATTGCTTAACGTATTTAGACAATACGTTTATGACACCTTTACACCAACGTCCACTTGAACTAGGTGTCGATGTTGTTATACATAGTGCTACAAAGTTTTTATCTGGGCACTCTGATATTATCGCAGGATTGACAGTAACTGCTGACGACAAGCTTGGTCATGAGCTGTACTTTATCCAAAATTCATTCGGCAATATATTAGGTGTACAGGACTGCTTTACTTTATTGCAAAATATGAAAACAACAGATGTGCGTTTTACTCGATCTGCTGAATCTGCACAAAAGATTGCAGAGTTTTTAGCTGCAAATTCCCTTGTCGAGCAAGTATACTACCCGGGGCTTGCATCACATCCTGGCTATGAGATTCATCATAGTCAATCCACGAGTGCAGGTGCAGTACTATCCTTCCGCCTACCAAGCTATGAAGCTGCAAAAGCACTAGTAGAAGCAATGAAAATTCCAGTTTTCGCTGTCTCTCTTGGTGGCGTTGAATCGATTTTATCCTACCCTGCTAAAATGAGTCATGCGGCAATGGAGCCTGAGGAGCGTGCAAAACGTGGTATTACTGATGGACTATTACGATTCTCAGTGGGACTAGAGCATGTTGATGATTTAATCGCCGATTTCGCTCAAGCATTAGAAGTGATTGCCGCAAAGGCTATATAAACAGCAAAACAACCGCGTTTTCGATTTACGGAAACGCGGTTTTGTTCATTAAATGTACCTTCTATATGTTTATGCTTACCAATCAGTTGTTCACACGATCTAACACTCTATATAAATAATCTCCATGTCCCTTTGCCAAAGTTACTTCTTGTTCGTCTGTTATCCAATAAAATGAAAATTCTAAGCCTGCCTCATTTTCACCTGTCGGACAATGCTTCCATGAATCTCGTTTTTCATTTGTCGTTAAATGATAAAAATAGCGTTTTTGTAATAGCCCTAAATGATGATTAAAATAATCCTGGGCAATTAACCCCTTTACTACTAAACGGGATAAACCTGTCTCCTCAAACATCTCTCGTGTTACTGCCTCTAGCGGTGTTTCCCCTTCCTCTACCGTACCTTTAGGAATTTGAATCCCTGCTCTTTCTGTATTTTGCTCAAATACTAGCACTTGTAACTGACCCTCATGCTCTCTCGTAATATAGCCAAATGCCTTTTCAACAACTTGCATGAAGTCATCCCCCTTCGCGTGATTTAATGTTACATTAAATAGAAAAATTGGAACTATAGGTGAAAAGTATTGTTATCAATTATACGACATATGCAAAAGAATAACATCATTTTTGTGCAAGAAATTGCCAAAAAGAGTTGGCATCACACATACGAAGGAATTATCCCACATGAGATTCAAAACCGTTTTTTACAAGTTGCTTATAGTAGAGACCGATTGCTAGATCGTATAGAAAATAGTTTATTTTTAGTTGCTATACTTGATGAATCAATAGTAGGCTTTGCAAATTTTTCAAATGTTGTAGATGGTGAGGCAGAACTTTACTCAATATATTTACTTCCTGAAACTCAGGGCAAAGGAATTGGTACAGCCCTATTACAGGAAGGGATTAAAATGCTTCCAGATTTAACATCACTTTTAGTTTGTGTAGAAAAGGAAAATACGATTGGCATGAACTTTTATCAAGCGAAGGGTTTTAAAAAAATAGAGGAGTTTGACGAGTTATTTGATGGACATTTATTAAAAACAGTTAAACTAAGCTTAAAACTAACATAGTGTAACGGAGCTAAACTCACTCCGTTACACATTTTATATGTAATCTATGCCAGATTGATTTGCTCGGATTGGATGACAAGTGCTGTTAAGCCTGAATCACTTCCAGATTCATGTGCCTCTCCAGTTTGCCAAAGAACACCTTCCCCTGTCTTTATGATTACTTTTTCTTGATCCTCATCGCAAACCCATCCTTCACCCTGAATCACAATAAATAACTGTGGTACAGGCGCCTCATGCATCCCAACAACACCACCAGGCTCTATATAAATAAAGCCGATATTTGCAGGCTCCACCGTTTTCATGATTTTTGTATAAAAAGCATCTATCGATTGATAGTTATTAATTTGATTGGCCAATTCTTGTGTAAAATTATATTTTTTCATGTCAGCATATTTCCTTTCAAATTTTTACCACCATCCTATACAATCAATTATGCCTCGGCATAATTGCGTCCGGAATCGGCTTTGTGCTTGCACAAAGAACTCCTTGCCGATTTCCGTGACATCCGCCGGAGGCTTTAACTTCTTTCCGCGGATGTTAGTACACCCGCGGAAAAGTAACTTAAACCCGCATTTATCTCACCACCTATACAGGTGGGAGACTTCTGCTGAAAGAAGTTAAAACATCATCTATATATTCATTGTCATGTAGCTTTATTTCATTGATTTTTCTTCCTTCTTCAACAAATCCCATCTTTTTATAGAGCGCAATAGCCCTTTCATTTGTTGAAAATACGCCAAGACTAATTTTCTCAATACATGGGTTGTGCTCTGCCCATTTTAGAAGGTTCCCAATTAAGAGTTTGCCAATCCCTAGTCCACGATATTCTTTTAGCACCATCATGCCAAAGGTACCTGTATGTGCTAATCGTTTTCTTTGTGGCGATTGAAACACAAGCCAGCCAACTATTTTTTCTTGATATTGTGCAATAAAAATTGTTTCACGTTTATTTGCTAATTTCACTTGTATCCATTTTGCTCATCAATCGTTTGCTGAAATTCTTCTATTGTAGTGATTAAATAATTTTCTTCTACTAACACCGCTTTCTGTATTTCTAGCATAGTTGCTGCATCTTCTTCGACAGCAAAGCGAATTTTAATTTGTTGTTCCATTTCTCCTCCTCCTTTAAAAGCACTGCAAAACAACCCATGCATTATCAAATTGTTTATTTTTACAATCTTCCTCACGAACCCAGAAGTACAATCTGCCACTATCGCCCCACATAAACCCTAGATCATCCTCCGAATCAATTTGGAGTAATAATCGCCAATCAGTCGCTCCTGCTTCTAATTCCTTTCGTAAAGGATCGCTATAACCTGTTGAGTCGCCACAATATAAGCCATTTGTCACCAGTTGACATTCCAAATACATGTCACCTTGAATCGCATCTGGATAACCGTCTATGCGATGAGTAGCCCTAGACAAATCATCTACCTCCATCCACTCGTATTCAAAATCTTTATAGCTATCAGCCTCCTCTTCATTTAAAATTTCTTGTAAAAACATCGAGTATGACGAGTCCCATGATGGAAGTGTCAATTCATTATCAAATTGTAGCGCCGCGCTGTCGATGTTACCATGCTCGTGTAATGATGCGGGAATTTCCATTCTATTCAGGCTACTAGTCTCTTGAGAGAAGTAGAAAACTTTAAAGCCATCATGATCTTTCGGGTCGTATCCCCAAGGTTGCTCGACAGCATCATAGAAAAAGGATAGCACACCATCCGCAGGTAATAAGCTGTTTGTATCGTAAGGTTTGATTTCTATTAGATTTAGTTGGCAAAGAAAATACAACGGTCTATTGTCGTTTGTATGTGGCCATAAGAAATCAGATGGTACATCCGGACAGCCACCAATTTTTGAGCTGCCAATCTGAATTTTTTCTTCAGGTATTTGGTTTACCATCATTCGAATGGATTCCTTTGCGAGAGGTAATAATTCCTCTGCTTTATCCTCTAAGCCAAATTCCTTTAATCCCTTTTTTAGTTTTTCTACGTTACTCATTTACTTTCCCCTCCCAAGATCCGTATTTTTTCCATATATTCATTTTATCAAAACAAAAACAAAAAACCCCATAAATTAACAATAAACAAAAAAACCCAGAATATTTTCTGGGTTTGATGACACTTACTTTTCTAGCATGATTAAAACTGACGGGCTTTTGCTTCACTTCTCAAGATACGGTTATGGAGAGTAATCTCCGTTTCACCATTTACTTGAGATTTTGAACGCTTAATCCTTGACCAGTTGCGGTGGATTTTTTGAGATTTCGGGTCTAATTGTTCAAACCTACTCATTTGCCATCCTCCTCATCAATATAGATTTCATAAGTGAAACCTTTTTTAGTATGACCTTACAATTAAAAATTATTCAGATTTCTATCACCCTTGACCCCACACTTCTTGCAATGTACTTCTAAATAACGCATCTAATTTTTGTGTAGGATCATCCACTTTAACATAAAGATTTTTACAGTACGTCTCAATATGCTTTATTTCTTTATCTAAATACTCATTAATACTTTCTATTCGCGGTTCCATATTTAGTTCTTCACCGGCCATTTTCCTCTGCAAAAGTTGCTGAATTTCGGTTTTCAAAGGGCCGTCAGTAATTATTTCATTTAACAATTCCTGAAAATCAATGGGTGGAATCGTATTGTTTTTCTCGATCCTTTTACATGCTGAAATTGGTCTGAGGACATAGAAATATTTTTTTATTTTTACTTCTGAGCCCTGTAAATACTCTCGATAATTGTTTTTCGCCATGTTTAAATAGTGATATAAGCTTGCATTTGGATAAAATACTTCTCTTTCCAGTAACCGTACATTGTCAATAAATGAATATGGTTGGTCATAAACAATATCGCTTCGTAGCCATTCTAAAAGAGGCGGATTACTTTTGCAGAATAACCTTAATGCTTTTGTTATTTCCCAACCACTAATATCTAATAAATCATTGATAGGTACTTCAATGACATCCCTCTTAGCACCAATTCCTTGAGGGTCGATAGAAAGATACCATTGAGGCTGATGAATATATATAAAACGAACATCATAATCACTATCCTTAGAAGGAAATCCCCAAGCACGACTACCTGATTCTACAGCATATAATATGGAATGTGTGCAAAGTGAACATGAAAAACTGATTAACCGTTGATATGTCAATGGTAGGAATCTGTGATTTATTTAAATTGAGATGTCGCTTTTCATCGAATATAGATCCTTCTCTAAATCCATATATACATCCATTAAATCTAAATAAGTATATTCAAATATTCCCAATTTTAAATTCAGGATGTTCCTTGAATTGGTGTACTCTCATTATTGTAGAGATACATATATCCATCAACAGCTACTTTCATACGATTCAATAAAAAATATACTCGACAATTAAGAACTACACATTACAATAAAGTTAAAGTATAAATACCAAGGAGAATATCAAAAAATGATTGATAATATTTTATTTAGAAGTGATTTTATCATTATTACCGGAGGTCCCGGTTCTGGTAAAACAACTTTGTTAGATGAAATATTTAAAAATAACTATAATTATATTCCTGAAGTCGCAAGAGAAATCATTCGAACACAAGTCTCTTCTGAAGGTGATGCGCTACCTTGGAAAAATGTAAAAAAGTATCGTGATTTAATGTTAGACAAATCAATAGAAAGCTTTATTTCAGCAATGACGAACCCTCAAAACAACCTCTATTTTTTGATAGAGGCATTCCAGATACTCTTGAATACTCACTTAATCAATATTCCAATTTCGAAGAAACTTGAATCAGCGACTAGAAAGTACGTGTATAACAAGAAAGTGTTTATTTTACCCCTTGGAAAGACATTTACTAAAATGATTCATACGATTTTAAGTAATGTTTTTTTGTCTCCCATTCATTTTTTTGATCTTCAAATAGCTCTGCAAGTCATTCCTTTTCGTAAGTATCAGCGATAACAAGGAAAAAAATCATACAGCTCTTTAGAATCTGTTAGTTGGAGACGTCTTATGATAATACGCTCCAAGTAGTTTCCTCCTTTTGGAATAGTCGTGATATTATTGTAATTTTTAAAAATAAAAAGTTCACCCCTTAACAAATAATTAAGAGAGCTAAATATAATTCCTCCTTCTTAAAAACAATTCAGCAATAAGTAAACTTAACAGCAAACTTAACCATATAGATAGTGGATAAGCTATTTCAACATTTATACCCAGACCATTATTAAAAATCGTTTTTAAAACATATAACTGTATATTCGCTAATGTAAGTGTGTAGCTACGAATCATCCATTTTCGATGTTCTTGTACTTTTTGCTTACGGATTGTCTGGTAGGCCATCCAGGTTGCAAGTAGCCAGCCTATGTCCAAAAAAATAAAACCTAATGTACTTATTAGCCCTCCCGTCGCATAAAATGCCAGGTAAAGCGACGGAACAAAGTTTAGAACAATTGATGCTATGTATATTTTTCCTGTGATTCTGTGTAGGTTAATTTTCTTTTCTCTTATCTTATGTACAAAACCAAACGGGCCATTAAGTAGAGACACTAGGGCTAATACAATGTGGATACGTAGAACTATAAACCATATGTCTTGATTAATGGGAATTGTTTTATGAGATAAAAACCTCGAGAAGATAGGATCCACGATGAAGTTCTTCGAAAACGTGTGAAGCAACCAGGCAAAAGAAATAAAAAATAAGGCACCTATCAGTATTTTTCTCATGATTTTTAGACTCCTATCAATTTATATTTTTAAAATTATTATTCAAAAGAGATTGAACGGTTCATAAGAATAAAAAACTTACTTTAGACAATTTGTGTTTTCAATACTGAAACTTTAATGATTATGAAAGTAAATTGTTCGAAATCCAAAACTAACCGGTATCCATTAAAAATTCGGAATTAAGTTTATCTTTTTGTATATCTAATATATATGTATCTGAGCACTTCCTCCACCTTAAACCGGACCAGATCGGACCGGACTGTCCGGTCTGTATTTTATCATACTATATTCTTCCTCATGCTACAATCTTATATTTTGAAGGTTCATTAATTTAAGATAATCTTTAACGAGCTCAAATCTTACATAAAAGGCTTCCAACAGGGGCTACTATAATAATCCCAATAGTGCATTTATGTAAAAATAAAATCGTACTTGTAGTGTCTTTCTATACTCTAATCAACACCAAACTAAATCGAAACATCTGATTTAGTGAATATATCAACATTCTCCTTAAGCCTATTTCCAAAAGAGGTGTTTCAAATCCATTCTTCCCAATACCAATCACCTGAGATGATTCCTGATGGTCCTGTTCTTGTGATTGGAGGAGGGAATTCGGGTACACAAATTGCGACTGAACTTGCAGAAAATCGTGAAGTAACTATTGCTATTAGCCATCCATTTAAATTTTTACCACTTAATATTATGGGCAAAAGTATTTTTTACTGGTTAGAAAAGATTGGTCTCTTATATGCAGGAACTGATACAAGGCGCGGATCATGGTTTCGAAAACAAAGTGACCCTATTTTTGGCCTTGAATTAAGCGAATTTTGGCTAAGCGAATAACCTCCGTTGACACCTGAAGAAGAAATAATCATTCCTTCTTTAGTCAATTTAGTCAATATTTTAGATAGGTACGTCGGAGAAACTTTTTGTTTTTCTGCTAACTCCTGTACACCAACAAGCTTGTTTGATGTGTCCATTGCAAGAAAAAACACGGAGTGAAGAGCATAATTTGTAGCTTTTGAAAATTTCATAATGTTTGAATCACCTCCAGTGGCGAGATTGCCACCCTTTAACATTTTCTTATTCCATAAAAGCGCCCGATTGTTTAAGTCTTGACCGATTATTCATCTTTTACTTGATTACTTCAAAACATTCACAAACAGAAGCATATCTTCCGAAAATTCTTGTCCAATGTGCATTCAATTCTTTTATAAAGAATTTTTCATGAGCTTCCCCCAATATCGGTAAGTCCTATCTCCTTCGCCTTCTACAATAGAAAATTCTTCACTGATCTCATTCATTGGAGTTATTCGTAATCACTGCTGTCTTAGTGCTTGCTACGGGTTATCATCACTGTTTAAAATGAAGTTGTATTCTTCCGTTGTTGAAAGTGATTCATTCTCCAGTTTATAAATTTACAAGAATGCAGGATTAACCCCAAACTGCCATGATTCTTGATATTAGCGAGAGGCTTTATCTTCATCCAATAGGTGTTTAGAACCACTGAATATGAATTACAATCACATTCATCTCACCACAGTTTAAGATGGGAGTATGCTAATGATGATAATTTTTTCTCACAGTTCTAAGAAAGACATCTTAATAAAGAGCGAGTTCAAAAAAGTTGATAAAAAACATGCTCCATTGATTTAATTTTTATTAAATTAAATTTTTATTCTTTTAGTATTATCCATATAAAACAGATAAAAAAATGGAGGCAAGCCCTGCAAGATGATCGTGATTGTTTGTGCCCAGGTATCTATATCACGTCGAACCATCCTAAGTAAAGGCCGCCCTTTGAGTAAAAAAAGGTCTAAATTTTTTAAAATTTTTCAATTGAAATATCTGAATTAATTGTTATTGCTACTTTAATTCCCGTAGCCTCCGAAAGAACAATTTCTGTTGGTGCAGGTTGAGCAGCATCGCCAGCTGCATACACATTTTTTTCTGATGTTCTTCCGAAATGATCAACAACGATTAACCCATGCTTATCAAGATCACAAGAAAATCCTTGACCAATAATATTTGTTGTATAAGTGGATGGGGTAATAAAGCCTGCTTCCCGCTCAATTTCTACCCCATTTTGAAAGACAACACTACTCAATAACCCATTATGTCCTTTCATTTCTTTAATCTTATCGGTAATCACATGTATCCCTTTATTTTCTAATTCTCGCTTTTCGTTTTCCGTTATTTCATTACCGTTTGTTGCCACGATTAAATCATTTGACAGATTGTGAATTACTTTGGCCGTTAGTGTAACGTCCCTTGTTTCATTTATATAAATTAATTTTTTACCCTTTAACTCCCAACCATAACTATATGGAGATCTAAATAAATTTTTATTGTAATATAGCTCAAAATCAGGAATATCTGTCTGTATTTTAGCACCATCTGTTAGCAGGATTTTTTCAGCAAGAAAATTCTCGCCATCTTCAGTATAAATTTTAAAAAGCTTATTGTCTGATTGTTTAATAAATTGATGGATAACTACACCCAATGAAGAAGCTTTAATGAATTACAGCTCCTACAATTGCTTTAGACTTTCTGCTCTTCCTGTTACGTCCACACCTTTAATAACAATACCTTCGATAACAAGTTCTCCATCCTCACCCGCAATCGTACCATTTAAGCGCTTAAACTCTCCCTGCCAACAAGATTTAAATGTTACACTTGTATCTTCTGTGACATCGTTAACCCCAAGCATTGTTTTGGGAATCTTAGGACAAAAACAAAGTTAATTAAAGGGCTCAACGTTCATTTACTGGATAAAACCGAGATAGTTGGCAACTCTCTAATTTTTCCAACCGCACATTATGTACAATCTCCTTCGCAATCAATTTACTAATAACAGGAGATAACGTGATTGCAGAATGCATACTCGCTATATGAAGTCCTTTTATTTGATCATGAAAACCAACAATGGGGTAGCCGTCTTTAGGCGTTGGATGCATCCCTACTTGAATATAGTCTAACTCAAGATGTTCTCCTTCTTTCAAATCATTACGAAGGGTTTCAAAAGCTCTTTTTCCAACCTCTTCTGGTCCGTTTTCTCCATGGTCATCCAAATAATCTTCAGCAGCAATTAAGGTAGTATCAGATAGCTGTCTTGCATTAAAATAGATGATATTGTATTGCAACAATTAAAGGGTTATCGAACAGCTGTTAAAGCGTTGTTACTGTCGTATGGTCAGAAATTACATGACGATATTACGAAAGATGATTCCTTTATTTTTATATTGCCTAACACTGCTGAACCTTTTGTTTCTACAGAATTAAATGCCATTTTTAACCGTATTGTAGCAGCAGCTGGGTTACCAGCTACCACTATACACGGATTACGACACACACACGCTACAATTTTGATGAATAATGATATTCCTGTGAAAGCCATTGCCGAACGATTGGGAAATACCCCTGAGATAATCCATACAACATACGGGCATGTACTGAGAAAAATGGAAGATAAAATTATCGACACGTTTGACCGTGCTATTGAAAATGGGGCTAAAAGTGGTGCTAGTTCATAACTCCCCCCCACTCAAACCGCTATATAAAGGCACTAACAATGCCTTTAAGATTCTACAGCATATAAAATTATCACTTGATACTCATTTTCAATTTCTTTGAATTTACTAAGTATAATTTCCTTCATATAATTTCCACATTCCAAATTTAATCTTTTAAAGCATTTGCCTTATATCAACTATACCTGTATTATCATATACTCTAAGTTGGTTTCGACCGCTTTCCTTTGCACTATAAAGCGCTTGATCCGCACTGTCAAGCAGCTCGTAAAATGTTGAAATATTTTTAGAATGACCATATCCTGCGATACCAATACTCACTGTCACATTGATCTCAAAATCATCCGCATGATAAGGGTTATCTTCAACATGTTGCCGAACTCTTTCCGCTATTCTTATTGCACTCACTAACGTAGTATTTGGGGATAAAATGACAAACTCCTCTCCCCCATATCTTGTAACAATGTCGATAGTTCGTACAGAATTTGTAATAGTGTTTGCGACGTGCTTTAGTACTTCATCACCGATTAAATGTCCATATTTATCATTGACCTTTTTGAAAAAATCAATATCAATCGCTATACATGAACAATGGTTTTGTCCTTCTAAGCATTTCTGAAAAGCAAGTTCCCCCTGCTCAATTAAATAACGACGATTATATAGCTTTGTCAACTGACAGGTAATCGATAATTCCTTCAGTAAGATAGTATCTTTTCTCACCTTGTCGCTCATTTCATTGAAGGACGAACAAAGCTCCTGAAATTCTTGCGCATAAGGTGCCAGCTGTTGTTCATTTATTTGATAATCATAAAAACCTTGTTCTACCTTTCTAACACCTGTAAGAAGCTGCTGGATAGGTTCTTCAATTCTTTTAGAGAGATGTAACATCATTTTAATCATAAAAAATGACCCTACTACTAAACAAATGGTTATCCATAAAAATCTATTGATTAATGGTTTATAGGCCTCTAACAGACCAATTTCTGATATGATAAACCATTTCCCTTCATTTATAGGCTTACTTTTAGCAAGAACCCACTTATCATTCGCGTCTTTATAAAGCTCGAGGTCGCTTGTTGTATTTTTTAAAGCTGCGTTCAGAATATGTTCATCAACAAAATAATTGCCAGAAGACCGTTGTTGTTTATTATTAAATTCAGTGAGCATAGTACCTTCTCGATCTATAATATAAGCATGACCTAAAAAGCCCACTCTCGATTCTTGTAGCAGTTGATCGATGGTGTCTAAATTTACTGCGCCAAAAACTACACCATTGAATTGTTGTTGTGCATTAAGAATCGGTGAAGCAAATGCAATAATAGGCTGCTTTGTAACTTTACTTATTAAAATATCTGTTATATACGGTTGTTTCGTTTTTTTAGCAACTTGAAAATACTTTCGGTCATTTACATCCATACTAACACCAGTTGTACTGTTTTCGGTAACTGTATCAACTTGCACGATGCCCTCTTTATTGACGAATATTAAGTCTGTGAAATTTGTTTTTTCTTTAAAATCTTGAAAAAAAGCTTGCGATTTTTCAAAATTATAGTCCTTTACAAAATCTAAATTAGCTATTGTATGTATATCACTGGATCGCTCTGATAACCAGCTTTCAAAAAAATATGATTGAGCATTCAAATAATGTGTCATCTCTTCATTTTGATGTTGAATGGTTTGTCGATATTCAATATATAGCGTTGGAATAAAAATACATAAACCAATAATAAAAGTAATCCATACAAGTGCTCGATGAAGCTGACCTTTTATTGTGTTTGGCTGTGGAAACTTTTTTAAAACCCTCAAAGCAATAACCTCCAAATTAATCTAAATATTTCCTTAAAATGGGCAATAAATAGTATTTTATTCATTAAAAATACCACAACCGAAAGATTGTGGCAGTGAGAAATTTAATAGTTAAGAAAAATTTATTGCAATAAAATTTGAAGAATTGTAATAAATACAGCCGCAACAATAGGCACTACTTTCAAAGAGGTGTAGCCGACTGAAGATGTACATATTGGCTCTAACGGATCCTTCGTTGGTGAAGCTAAATATTGAAGAAACCGTTGCCAGCGACTTTTCTTGTATGTCATTAGTTGCTTAGGAATCTCTACTTTATCTTGATCTAAGCTGGCTTTTAACCATTGTTCCTTTTGAAATTCATCCTTAAGCATCGAAATCCTCCTTTAGCTCTTCCTTTAAAGTCCTCATCGCATTATGTAGCCTCGATTTAACTGTACCAAGCGGAATGGACAAAATTTGTGCAATTTCCTCCTGTGGCAAATCATGATAGTAAACAAGCAAAATAACAGCTCGTTGCTTATCCGGTAAGCGAAGAATCGCTTCCTGTATCGTTAATTTCTCGTCAGCAGACATTCGATGACTTGACGTCGGTACTAAAAACGGGAACAGCGTGCGCCATTTTTTACGACGATTCAATTTATTAATCATTAAGCGGTAAGCGATTTGAAATAAAAATGCTTTCACCGTTCCCTTTTGCTGGTCAAAATCTTGTTTTATATATTGTAAACGCTCAAAGGTATCTTGCACAATATCAATGCTTAGCTGATCTTCCCGAGTATAGCGAAATAAAAAGCAGTATAACGGCTCATACAAACTACTATAGAGCTGTTCAAAGCCCTCGACATCTCCGTTTTTATAGGCCTCCATCCACTCCTCATTACTTATCATCTAGCTCATCCCCCAAATGAGCCTTAATGGACTTCAATGTCACGGACACACGTGAAACTAAGTATGCGACTGTTACAATGACCCAAACTTGCGATTGATTTGTAAAAAACTGCACATATGGATTTTCGATTGTTTGGCCGGAAGACACAAGCATATTTAATGCCTGCACACAAAGTATCGTATAAACAGCTAAGACAAGAGTTAATGTATCAAACACATTCCAGCGTAAATAAACTGTTGATTTTTTATAGTTAATTTTCCCATTCTCACGTACAATATATTTTCGCTCCATGGAAATAGCAATCACTATGAATACTACCATCATGATGCCACCAATTATAAGAGACACTATCCATCCAATTCCCATAAAATCACCTACTTACTGGTATATACTTTTTTAGCGATGGCTGCTAACCCCAAGCTAATCACTGCTAAAATTATACAATATTGATATTGCGGAAGCCATGTTTCGTCAAATAAATTCAAGTACATTTGCAAACTATCAAATAAATAAAGCATTGGATTCCAGATTAAGAAAATAAAATAATCTTGAGGGTTTTTCTCTGCAAGCGTTAAAAACAACGATGTCATCTGTATTGAAAACATAAATAGTAACATAATCGGCGTTAGCATACTTTGTGCCACTTTTTCATTTTTAAATAGACCTGCCAATATAAAACTCAATGGATATAATGCCAGTAAAACAAAATTACTAATCAAAATAATCATAAAATAAGATGAAAGTGAAATATCAATGACGAAGGAATAGCCAATGAGTAATAGCACTAAAAATACATTTAATAATGTAAAGACACCTATTCCCATCCCAATATAGTAAGTGTGTGGCTTAATGCCTGTTCGCTGTATCCATTGGAAGGTTTTATTGGCCTTCATATCTGCCAAATAAATTGTGGCACTGGAAAAAGCAAAGGAGAAAATTAACATTATAATAGAGAGTGGAAGAAACTGACCTTTAATCATAATATCGATAAAATTGGTAGCATCTCCAGTAATCATATTTTTACATATAACTGAACTAATCATAAACATAATAGCCGGTAGTACATTTCCCAAAACCATTCCTGGATTACGCATACTTTCTAACATATACATACGTGCAATTTGTTTAATCATCTTGCTTTTCCTCCTAAAATTTGACCTGTTACTTCATAGTAGAGACCTTCGATTCCTGGCAATTTCGCCTCTGTGTATTTTCTATAGAGCTCATCCTGTGTGCTATTTTCAATGAGCTTTCCGTCTTTTAAGATCACTACATAATCAAATAACGGTTCTAACCCTGCCACTTCATGACTAATAATAATAATCATTTTGTTACGTTGACGAATTTCATCTTGTAAGTAAAACATCAATTGCTTTTTCTTTGTTAAATCTAAATCAGCAAACGGCTCATCTAAAATGATGATCGGTTTATTTAATAAAAATGAAAGGAAGATGGATACTGCTTTTCGTTGACCGCCTGATGCATTTTTCAACAATATATGGTCATAAGTCGGTAATCCTAATATTTCATATAGCTCTCCCAAATCATTCTTATTGTTCGTCAATGTAGTAAAAAGAGCCATCACTTCACGAATTTTAAGATGCTGATAACTCGAAAAAAATTGGTACTGCAATGCAACTTGCTCTTGTACATATTGGGATGAATCATTGAATAGAATGGAACCACCATCAGGTTTTACATCTCCAGCTATACATTTTGATAATGTAGATTTACCCGCTCCATTCTGACCTAATAATAAATAACAGTACCCCATTTTAAATGTGGCCGACACACCATCCAAAACGTTCACACCATTATATTTTTTCACAATATCCTTCACAATAAGTTCCAAAATAAACCCTCCCTTTTTATATGTTCACTGACTATACAATTGGGGATTGCAAAAGGTTCATTTTATTTTAAAAAAATGAAATGAAAATATATGTTTCTATAAAATGATTTTTTATGTAAAATAAATAATTATTGGTAATTTAGTAAAAGTAAAGGGACGCCAGCATAATGTGGGGTTGATTTCCGTTTTGACTGGGCGCTTTCCTGGGGGCGTCCGATGAGCCGCTTGGGGCAGCAGATGTTTTTTGCGCGAAAGCGAAGCGGCAGTAGCAGATGTTTTTTGTGCGAAAGCGTAGTGCAACGTAGCGGCAGCGACAGGATGTTGGTCACGAAGGCGTTATCATAGGGTGTGATGCTCTTAGCCTTCTTTCCTCTATTGCTGATCCCTGAGGAGTCGCCCAGTCTCCACTCAACTTATATACATGGTATGTGTTTTAATAAATGAAATAAAAAGAAATAAATAAATGCTAGTATATAATAGAAATCATTTTGCAATAGCCTTATAAACAACTTAAGCGAAAAATAAGAATTTGAATTTTTACTGTACGATTAATAGAATACTAATTTAAAGGGAGTTACCGAAGTGAGCGATTTTGAAGAACTTAAGTATTTTTTAGGACCACATTTTGGTCCAGAGATAGACTGGGAGCTAATCGAATACGCTGTTATTGATCATCGACAATTAAGTAAAAAAGAACGATCCAAATTCAAAGAAGAGCTCCTTTATATGAAACAACTGTTAGAACAAAATCAATATGAAAAAATACAGCAGATTATCGAGAAGCATGCTTTAGAAGATACAAAACTTTACGATATAGAAAAAATACGAAGATTTATTGATGAGGTTTTACCTATTATTGAGAAATATGAGTATAAGAAAGGTATCCCTTATGTCCCATTTAAAGCTTTAAACTATTTGTTTGATAAAATTATTATCCCTACTAAAACATTTTTATCTTTTGACTTTATTGCTATAGATATCAAAAGAGAAGGGGATACATTTATACATCATATCTTGCAAGATTTACAAAATGTAGAAAAAGCCTTTATGGAGCAAGATGAAGCAAAGATTCAAAAGTTACAGCAACTTTCTAGAGAAAAAGGTGTTAATATTTTTGAATCACAATATCGAGATGAATTTATCCAAGTAGTAACGAACGAATTAAGTTAATAAACAAGTATGTCCTATAAAGAGAATTGACTACGAATAATAGCCACTGTATAGCTCGTTCAGCCCCCATAATATATTCGACCCATAAAGTATAACTTCAATTCATAGTGATTTTTCTACTTATAATAAGTAATGATAATCAGGATTTTACGCTTAGTAAATGTCAACACCGAGCGTTAAGTGGAACGGATTTGGCGAATGCTATTTCTTTCTCTTCTCACTATTGGACACAGTATGATTGTTTGTATATACAAAAAGACCTCTCATCACCAAGGAAAGGTCTTTTTGTTGTTTAAGATTTTATTATTTTCCAAAATTCTGTTCCATAGCTATTATTATTAAATTCAACAGGTGTTTGTGTTTTCACAAAATTCTCGCCAACATCTATTTTGTTTACCTGATTTTGTAATGGTGAGCCAAATGAAAATTCCAGTTGTAAATCAGTAAGGTTAAACAAAATTGAATGCACTGTTCCAAAGCTTTCATTGTAATTATGGACGGATAATCCTTTAGGAAACTCTGTTAAAAGAAGCTCTTGGATTTCATCAACAGATCTTTTGCCACTTTCCTTCAATTTCCCCTCACAAATATCATATCTTAATTGAGAATGCTCGAGCTTGCCAGGCTCCATTTTTTGTATTGTAGAAAATAGACCATGGTTAGTGGCAATAAGATAATCTAATTCTGCACGTTTCACTTCTTTTATGCCGTCATAGGTTCCAATTATAGCTGCGTCGCCATTTGCATCAGCTATAAGTAGATTCATATTCGTTCCTACAGGCATATTATTAACCATATAAATAGCTTCTTCTACATTTTTACAATTTTCTAATAGAGCTCTGACAATAACCATAAACTGTAACCCAGGTACTACTGGTGGTCTCATACCAGGATATTTGCCAATGGGCATACCACACGATGCATAGGCAACACATAGCCCCTTCTCATTTAAACCTTCGCTTCGACCGAATGTAGAAACAGAAAAACCTGTATGAGTATATTTCCCTTCGACAACTGTTGTACATAAGCGCATATCTGAAATGTTAGGTGATAGATCATAATTTCTTAAAACATATGTTTTACCATCTGCCATCTTTCCAGGTAAAATAGCCCCTAAACTACATCCCCCAGGAATTAACCACGCATTTTGATAAAAATTTAGTTGTTCGGGCGCATAGCCAAAGGCTTCTGCAAATCCTTCTAATTCTTTATTTAAACCTGGGCAATACTGCTCAATTTGTGCTTTCATTTCAAAATAAGCGTTGTCAGAAGTTAAATTTCCCGTAATGAATAGCGATTTCGCAAAAGGGTTTTTTTGAAATTCTCGTGCCTGTTGTTGGCCAATCTCGTATGAACTACCTTTAAGAAATGCAAACTGTCCTGTATTTGTTTTCATCGATATACCCCATTCTATATATTACTAGCAAGACATTCTTACCTTGCTAAATACAGAATAAAGTCTCCATCTACTGGAGAGTTTAGCTAGTTTCTTACTTTCACAAACACTTTCGTCAAAAAATCATTTGGATGTAGCTCAATATTTGGTTTAATATTAATTGGATTTACTACTTCAGTTGGGATTAACCCCTTTTTGTACTGCTCCATAAATGTCCCTTCTACCTGGAGGGATTGTTCGGTAAGCCATTCCTGCAAACGACTATAGCCAAAATGCAACTCCGAATACGGTCCCTTTACATTTATACAAGCATACTTGCCTTCTGATATTACTTTAGTATACTCCCCTTGTTGAGTTGCTTTTACTGGTAACAGTAGTTCAACATCTCCTATATTTTGCTTCCTGTCTTGTTGATGGAAAATTGCAACAAGCTCCCCATCTATCTCAAATTGATAGGCATATATTCGTTCAAATAATTTTTGTACTAGCTTATCCATTTCAATAATATGAATCTTTTCACGGATGGAAAGCACCTGTGTTTTTGGTCGTTCTTCTATGTAACAACTTGATAATATCGGCTTTGGATTAAAAGTCTCAGTGTTCCGAATAGAATTTTTCACTTGGACAATATTTTGAATTTGTTCAGCGATTATTTCTTGTTGGTGCTCTAATTCCTGAACTTTTTTATTTAATCTCATCTCTAAATCTTGCTTATCATTTTTCCCTTTAATAATCTGTTCAATTTCGTTTAATGAAAAATGGCAATGTTTAAGTACCTGTATAGTCTTCAGCTCGTTTATTTTATCGTAATCATAATAACGATAACCTGTCACTTGATCTATAAAGGATGGCTCAAGTAACCCAATATCACTATAATAACGAATGGTTTTTATAGGAACATTGCACAGATTCGAAAATTTCCCAATGCTATACATAATAAAACCTTCTTTTCAAATATTGTTGAATTCGATTAACCGCTTAGTTATTACTATATCGTACGATTGTAATGTGGTAAATGTTTCAAATTTAATGTTCATTATCCTAACAAGGCAAACATTTTAACAAAAGTCCTCCCTAACTCAAAAAGAGGCTGGGACATAACTAATTAGCTCTTTGCGAAAGCCGAATTACTTTCAAATAAATTAAGCACTATATTTAGAAAACCCGAACAATGGCAAAACACCGTATGAGTGTCTTGCAAATTTGTTCGGGTTTTACTTTAGCTAAAATACTTTTGTCCCAGCCTCTTTTTGTTAAATATTATTTATGAGTACTTTAAATTACTGCAATGAATGATTGCACTGTTAGTTCGTATGTGCATTGTCTTTCTTTCGTGGGCATTCGCCTTCCTTCCGCGGGTATTCACCCTGCTTCCTCAACTCACCTTATATAGAAACTTATTTTTTAAAGCGATTACGTGTATTGACATAGACAAGTGTGAAAATTGTAAGACCTATAAAGAGAACTAGCCCGATGATAAATAGCCATTCCTTTGTGAATAGCTCGTTCAGTCCCCATAATAGTAAACAAAAACAATAGCCGTACATCACTTTGCCCATTATATTTCTCTTTCTCACTATTGGACATCGTATTATAGCCCGCTATTAGAAATGCACCTTTTCCTTGTGATAAAACAATTGCAAAGATTAGGAACGGAATCATTATGATCAACCAAACAATGGCATACATGATGATTAGTCTCTACTTTTCATTTAGAATAAATTGCTGAATGGCTGGCAGCAATTCTTTATGAAGTGGTAATGTTGGGTCTGAATACGTCGCAAAATTTTTCGCGCGATCTGCTGGAGCATTTTTTAACACATGATTCATTCCGTCCATATATACAAGCTCGGCATCTGGTTTTGCTTTCTTTAACGCTTCCGCATCAGTCGCAACTACTTGTAAGTCAGTTGTACCTTGAAGAATTAAAACTCGGCTATTCACTTTTACTAACTCACTTGCAGGGTTATATTTTAACCATGAAATCATATACGGTTGAATCGAAGAACGGAAGAAAGATTGTAACTCTGGCGAAACGTTCTTCACTAGCTCGCCTTTTTTCAAAGATGCAAGAGCATCTGTTGATTCTTTTAGAAGGGCTGGTGTTAACTGAACTTTTAATTGCTCCAACAGAACTTCATCTATTGGTCTTCCAGTGCCTGCTATGGAAACAAAGGACTCTACATGTGCTTTTTGTGCTGCTAGTAAACCGATCAGTGAGCCTTCGCTATGGCCAATAATATGAACACTTGAAAATGCTTTATCGGCTAACAGGGTATTAATTACTTGAACTGCATCATCTACGTATTGGTCAAAAGTTATATCTTCTTCCTTTGTTAAAAGGGATTGATTATCGCCAATTCCACGTTTATCATAGCGGACAGTTGCAATACCATCTTTTGCTAACCCCTCCGCTATCATTTTTAAGCTATTATTTTTACCAGCTAAGGCTGAATTTCCATCCTTATCAGTTGGACCAGAGCCTGCTATAATAAGCGCAACTGGAGATGGCTCGTTGCTAGCCTTTTGAAGAGCCGCTGTTAACTCACCATTTTGAACGGGAATCTTTAACGTTTCATACGTAACTGGTTGTTCTGGCTGTTCTTTGAATGGCTTTAAGACAAGTGGGAATTTGCCACCATTTTGTTGGAACGTTGCTTCAATTTGCCCATCTTTTAATGTGCCATTAATTTCAACTGCAGAGCCATTTAAGTTGATGGAAACATTCACTTGATCACCATTATATGTAATGCTTTTAAATGGATGATTCCCTTGAGCAGGTACCGATAATTTCCCGTTATCTTTTTGCAAATCAACGATAATTGGAAATGCTCCATTTGGTGTTTCAATATTCCCTTCCCATTTTCCGATTAGTTGTTCATTCATTTTATTGTCCCCTTTCGTCTCTTTCCCTTTTGTGTTGTCTTCCTTCTGCGCGCACGCTACTAATAATAAGAGTGCACAACATAAAAATAATAGTTTTTTCATAAAATCTCTCCCTCTATATGAAAATGACTAACAAGATTGGCAAAGATATGACAAGTAAAATAATATAGCTCCATTTATTCGCCATATTCACAGTCCAACCAACACCGTATTTCTTTTGCACTAATAGTGATGGATCATTTTTATTGATGTAAACAATACCCCATTTCCAGTAGCGATCATCGGCTGAAGCTGTTTCGTTTGTATGTAAATCATCAAAGCGCTCATTACTTTTACTTAATTTCCAAATGAAGAGGATAAGTCCCCCTAAAGAGACGATCATAAAAACAATAAAAAGAGGGAAGAAGTAAGGAGCTGTTTGATTTTTTAAAATCACTGTCGTGTAATGTAAAACAACAAGAAGAATGGTCATATTATAATTAATCGCCGCAAAGTACCAGCTGCCATATTTACGCTGTGCAAGCTCTCTATTGGCAGAAGCTTCTTTCGCCTGTGCGCTCAATTGTATTTTGGCACTTTTCATACCTATGCTTATTAAGAAAGAGCTAATTTGCGTCCCTAGTAAAATAAGCGGCAATGCAATAACAGATATCCTTGTTTTTTCAGTCCAACCGTCCACCTCACCTGCTGCATTCCAATGGGTAGCAAATACATCTGGGATGGCATTGTAATTCATATAGGTAAAGGTGATCAATGCTAAAGTAATAATAATTGGGAATGTGAAAAAAGTAGGTGAGAGTACTTCATCTTTATCTCGAATAGATAAATCCATCACATAAACAGTTTTGACATGTGCTTCCCAATTTTCTTGTTTTTTTAGTTTTTTGATTTTTATATGATAAGACATATAAAGAGCAGCTGATATGAGTAGCATGACAAATAGGAATATAAAGGATAGTAAAACAAATTTCTCTTCCTGAATGGACGTCAATAGTAGTGAAATTTGGCCTATCAGAAATGCAACTGCTATGCTCCCGACCATCATGCTGTAATGCTTTTTAAAAATACGTAATTGCTGATGTTGCACATACGGCTCTGGAATTGAAACACCAAACACAGTTGTTTTTCTCGCAAAATATGGTGTTAATGTTTCCAGTACACCTACAAAGATAAAGATGCTTAATATAAAAAGCATATTTTCCCTACTTCCATTGTTTTAAAATTCGATGAAACAAACTTGTCATCTGATCTTTTTCGAGACCACGTGCAAAGGCCTCTGCCATAATTGGTTTTAATGCATTTTCTACTTTTTCAACTTCCGTCTCTTCCAGTTCTTTTTTTTGACCACCGATAATGATAGCCTTTGCTTTCGGCTTTAATTCGATTAACCCTTTTTCTTCAAGTTCATGATAGCTCTTACTTACCGTACTTACATTAATACCTAAATCCGAAGCCATTGAACGAACTGAAGGTAATGTGTCACCATTTTTTAGCTTTCCCTTAGCGATTAACTCAATTAATTGATTCGCTAACTGTTTATAGAGCTGTAATTCACTGCTTGGATCTAAATGAATATGCATCTTAGCCCTCCCATCTGTATCGCTTATCACCAAACAGAAATCTGTCATACATAGAGTAATACAGTTTCCTAAAAAAGTCAAATTCTTCTATAAAGTGAAAATTAATCAGTTTATCTTCTTTACCACCACTGGTCTATCAGGCTATAGGGTAATTAATGCGAAATAAAAAAAGGACCCAGAAAAATTCTGGATCCCAAGAACACTTATTTCTATTTGATTTGATCTGTATCGGTTTTTGCTTCTTCTTAAGATACAGCAAAACAGAATATCCTCTGCCTCACCTATTCCTTAAGATTTTAGAAGCTCACCCTATACAGTTGTGGCGGACTTTCCTGAGATTCCTGGTCTTTGGGTGTTTGACTACTCATTCTACATCCTCCTAATCATTTTAGATTGATAAGTGATTCCTCTCTTAATATGAACTGTTTAACAAGTGTTTATTCATGTGAAGGGCATTTTTATTAATAATGGCTTGTTAAAGAATAAAACTCCACGAAAATGCAGAGTTTTATTTTAGGCGTCTTCTTTAAAGACCTGTTGCGCAATGGATCAATTATGCCTCGGCATAATTGCGTCCGGAATCGGCTTTGTGCTTGCACAAAGCCGATTCCGTGATATCCGCCGGAGGCATTAACTTCTTTCAGCAGGTGTTTGGACACCTGCTGAAAGAAGTTAATGCATTTTGCACACGTGGAAAACCTATGTACGGCACTAATTGTAATAGTGCTTCCACAATTTCTGTCTGTGTCAAACCTGCATGTAAACCACGTTTAATATGTGTCTTTGTTTGTGGGGCAGCCCCTTGAGTTATTACTGCTGTAATGACAATAAGTGCACGTTTTTTTGCATCTAGCCCTGGTCGTGAATAAACATCACCATAGGCAAATTCAATAATCATTTTGCGTAAATTTGGTGCTACATCAGCTAGTGCATCTGCCTCAATCATTTGTGCCGCTTCTTCCTTTGTCACATACTGTTTAATTGTTTCTAATCCCCTTGTAAAACGCCCATTCATTGAAATCCCTCCCATTGTTATTTCTTTACACAAAAACCCCAATTCCGCGTCTCCAGAATTGGGGATTGTCCTTCACCTATGTAAGGGGCTCTTTTTCGTTTCACCCTCTAGCTCTAACGAAAAAGGAAAATGGTTTATCATAGTGCCTCACTGGACAGCTTTAATGAATATCTATGCAAAAGTCACAAGGACATGCACGCTAAAATAATTGTTAAATTAGACAAGTTTTTGCCTTTTCGATTTGGATGGTTACTTGATCAAATCCTGTACCACCTAAGGAATGGCGACGACGAACAGCTGCTTCAGGCGCTAATACATCGTAAATATCCGCTTCGATAAGCTCACTTTCTTTTTTCATGTCTTCAAGCGGTAAATCTAATAAGTAGATACCCTGTTGAATACATGTGAATACAAGTTTTCCTGTCACTTCATGTGCTTCACGGAAAGGCATACCTTTTGTTGCTAGATAATCTGCAAGCTCCGTAGCATTAGAGAAGTCAGAATGTACTGCCTGATGCAAACGCTCTGTATTGACAGTCATCGTGCGAATCATACCTTCAAAGATTTTTAGTGAACCAAGAATTGTATGGACTGTATCGAACATACCTTCTTTATCTTCTTGCATATCTTTGTTGTATGTTAACGGTGTTCCTTTAAGAACTGTTAATAAGCCCATTAAGTTACCGTAAACACGTCCCGTTTTTCCACGGATTAACTCCGCCATATCAGGATTTTTCTTTTGTGGCATAATAGAAGAACCCGTTGAGAAGGCATCATCTAATTCAATAAATTTGAATTCATCTGTCGACCACAATATAATTTCCTCTGCAAAACGAGATAAATGCGCCATTAATAATGATGAATTGCTTAAAAATTCAACGATAAAATCACGGTCACTTACTGCATCCATAGAGTTTGCATAAACCTCGCTGAAGCCTAAAAGCTCAGCAGATTTTAAGCGGTCGATTGGGAAAGTTGTACCCGCCATGGCACCTGCACCTAAAGGCAGAATATCGATACGCTTAAGCGATTCTGTAAAGCGTTGTTTATCACGCTCTAACATCCAAAAATAGGCCATTAAGTGATGCGCAAATGAGATTGGTTGAGCACGTTGCAAATGTGTATAGCCTGGAGCAATTGTTTCCACATGCTCCTCAGCCTTTTCTAGCAAAGTCTTTTGGAATGTCTCAATTAAACCGATTGCTTCCTTCACACGTTTTTTCAAGAAAATATGCATATCCGTTGCTACTTGGTCATTTCGGCTACGGCCTGTGTGAAGCTTACCTCCTACAGGACCAATTAAATCAATGAGCATTTTTTCCAAATTTAAGTGAATATCTTCATTGGCAACTGTAAATTCAAGCTCCCCTGCGATTGCTTTTTCTTGTAATTGTGCAAGTCCACCGAGAATTGCCTCTACGTCAGCTGCTGGTAAAATTCCTGTTGCGCCAAGCATCGTAACATGTGCTACGCTACCTTCAAGGTCTTCTAGAACAAGCTGTTGGTCAAAGCCAATCGATGCGCCGAACTCGTCCACCCATGCTTCTGCTGATTTTTGGAAACGTCCGCCCCAAAGTTTAGTCATAACAGCTCACCTTTTCCTTCGTATCTTTTCGAAAAGGTGTAGCACAGCGCAAAACTATCCTACACCTTACTTGTCAAATTAGTTTTTATTTACTGAAGAGTTCACCACTGTTGGCAGACCCCATAATTCGATGAAGCCTACTGCTGAAGCATGGTTGAATTGATCTTCTTTAGAATATGTTGCTAGCTTTTCATTATAAAGTGAATTTGGAGATTTACGTCCTTCCACAATTGCATGACCTTTGTAAAGCTTCACGCGCACAGTTCCGTTCACAAATTTTTGTGATTCAGCAAGGAATGACTCCAATGCTACACGTAATGGAGAGAACCATAAACCATCATAAATTAATTCAGATAATTTTTTCTCAATGACTGGCTTGAAGTGTGCTAACTCTTTTACAAGCGTTAAGTCTTCAAGCTCTTTATGAGCCGTTAATAGCACTTTTGCTCCTGGAATTTCATATACTTCACGAGATTTAATACCAACTAATCGGTTTTCTACGTGATCGATACGACCCACACCGTGTGCTCCAGCTACTGCATTAAGCTCTTGGATTAAATCAGCAAGCTTCATTTCTTTACCGTTTAAAGATACTGGCTTACCAGCAACAAATTCAATTTCTACGTATTCCGCTACATCTGGAGCATTTTCCACAGAAACTGTTAAACCGTAAGCTTCTTCTGGTGGAGATACCCATGGATCTTCCATTACGCCCGCTTCATTCGCACGGCCCCATAAGTTTTGGTCGATTGAAAATGGTGAATCTAAAGTTGCAGGAATCGGTACATTATGTTTCATTGCATATTCGATTTCCTCATCACGGCTCCAGCCCCACTGACGTACAGGTGCTAATACTTCTAAGTCTGGATTTAAAGCTTTGATGGAAACTTCGAAACGAACTTGGTCATTACCTTTACCTGTGCAACCATGAGCTACTGCGTCCGCACCTACTTGATTAGCAATTTCCACTAATTTTTTAGAAATTAATGGACGAGAAAGTGCCGATACTAGTGGGTATTTTTGTTCGTACCAAGTATGAGCTTGTAATGAAATTAATGCATATCCTTCAGCGAATTCATCCTTCGCATCTACCATATATGATTCAATTGCTCCTACTTGAAGAGCTTTATTTTTTACGAATTCAAGGTCCTTACCTTCACCAACGTCAAGACAAACTGCAATAACGTCCCAACCTTGTTCTTTTAACCACGGAATTGCTACAGAAGTATCAAGACCTCCCGAATATGCTAATACTACTTTTTTATTTGCCATAAAAAATGCGCCTCCAATTAATCTATAAGATATGTATGTTTATACATCCAACTAAAAGTTTATACACGAATAGTATCATGTTATAAAAATAAAAACAAGTGTATTTTTATAAATTAATAGACTTTTATGTTTATTGTAAAAAGTGTGTCATTCCAATACTTTAAGTGCTTGTACAAACTATGAATATTTTTACTCGGAAAAACGATTTTTTACTCGCAACATGAATGTATATAGTATAAATTTCGGGATAGTAAATAGTTTACGAGGGACTGATTTCCGTTCCGGTTAGGTGTATTCCTGGGGCGTCCATCCTCTGCTTCAATCAACCACTTCACTTTGAATGTATTTTCTTACATGTCCCTGTGATTTTTTGTTTTTCAATACAATAAAAAAAGAACCCATTGTTTAAAATGAGTTCTCAATATGTCGACAAAAAATAAAACTATTAAACAATGTCTATCAATAAACAAAGGTTGATGTTCACTCCGAGTTGGCGCTTTCAGCGGGCTTGGCTTTAATCTCCTCGTGAAAAATCAACGGTTCCTCATGACAGGTAGAATCGCCAAGCTAAAACCAAAATGATTTTATCGCATAGAAAAACAAAGTAGCTCTACTATCTGAGAATTCATTATGCAAAATGGATTCTTTTTAGTTTGTTCTCAAATTATAAAACTATAAAAATATGTTATTTTCCTTTAAGCACGTGATCGTTTATTTTTTTTGCAATCGTTTTTTGACCTTCACTAATAACTGTTAATCTATCTTTCTTGATCGTCACTAAAACGCCGATACCACGTAAGAAAAATTCATCTTCTTTTATTGCATGTAACTCAAGTGGCATTGTAGCTGGTAGGAAAATGTATAAACGATTATCCTCTTGTAACGCTATTTCCACTTCATGTTCAGGATGTTCTTGGAGTTGGTATTTCCCTACATAGCCCTGTAAAATGTTGACTGGTAAATGCACAGCTTTATATTGCTCAGGCTTTTTCGGCAAATGGAACTCATGTGTCATTATTGCTTTTTCAATTGCTTCACCGATCGCTATTTCATAATCCACTTCTTGCTCTTTACTGCGTAAAAATACAAAGATTGTCTTAGACTG
Source organism: Lysinibacillus sp. RC79 (assembly GCF_041262405.1). Classification (NCBI taxonomy): domain Bacteria; kingdom Bacillati; phylum Bacillota; class Bacilli; order Caryophanales; family Bacillaceae; genus Lysinibacillus; species Lysinibacillus sp. RC79. The sequence continues at coordinate 28,735 of NZ_JBGCCD010000011.1, read as the reverse complement.
CGGGTAAATTTTAAATGTAGTTGCATACCCTGGCCAACCGCCATTGTGCCATACACATTTCCCAAGTTGTTCATCCTCGGAAATAATCCAACCCATCCCATAAGAAAAAGGTTGTTCCGCTGTAAGAGTTGAGGGCGTAAAGGCTTGCACAAGTAAAGCTTCATCCCAAAGTTGTGACTGAATAACAGCACACCCTAATTTCCACAAGTCCTCTACCGTTGAATAGATCCCGCCATCGCCAGTAATATAATTCAAACAAGTAGTACCTTTCGTTTCCTCAAACTCCGAAGGTTCCACATATTGTCCAGCATACATATCAAACACATAGCCCTGTGCAATTTCATTCGTATATTGTTCGGTAAAAGTAGTTGACGTTACAGTTGTGTTCATCATCTTTAGCGGTTTAAAAATAGCTTCTTCCATATATTCAGTATAAGTTTTATTGGTCACACGCTCGATTAAAAGAGCTAATAAAACATAACCGGTATTGCTGTATTCCATTCTTTCTCCTGCTTCAAAAAGTCGAGGTGGCGCATATTGAGTTAATAGCTGCAGCACGTCTTCATTTGTAGCAACTGTAGTTTCATCCCAATTTGAAAACAATGCCATATAATCAGGCAAACCTGATGTATGATGTAATAAGTGGCGTACAGTTATATTTGTGTAAGGTAAATGATCGAACCATTGGTTAATATCGTCGTCGAATGTTAATTTCTTTTCTTGTACTAAAAGTAAAATTCCCAATGCTGTAATCGGCTTTGATACAGAAGCTAAGTTAAAACGTTGATGGAGTTCCATAGGTGCGTGTGTTTGAATCGAAGCTTCGCCACAGGCACCTTGTAATAAAATAGTTTCATCTTGTGCAAGCAGCACAGTTCCATTAAACGTATCGTCAAGCTGTTCTTTCACTTTATTCCAATACATTTGAAATTTCCTCCTCAACAATTTGATTTAGGCGCTGGATTAAGCTACGCAATTGTTCTAAATCTTCCACAGGCATTTTGCTATAAATCTTATCAATAATGAGTTCATTAATTTGCTCATCGCGATGATAATAGGCATCTCCGTTTTCAGCTAACATGACAACTACTTCCCGACGATTATTAGGGTTAATATCGCGTTTTAGGTAGTTTTCTTTTTCCAGTCTCGCTACTATTTGACTCACAGCACTCGGGGAGATTTCCATGAAGTGAGCGATTTCGCCCATTGTACACTTTTTATGCTTGTGTACAAAATCGATTACCATCGTTTGTTTCATCGATAAATCATCTTTAAATAGAGCTTCTTGAGCCTTCGCTAATTTTACATTCATTTCATAAGTATATTGATTAATGTCATCAACAATTTGCTTTATATTAGTCATCTTTATCAGCCTTAATATTTTAGTTAACTTAAATATTAATCAACATAAATTATTTTGTCAATAAAAAGGGAATTTGAATAAAAAAACTGTAAACACACTCAATTTTCACTTGAGTATGCCTACAGTTAAATACTTACTTTTTATTGAAAAATGATTTACCTAAAAATTCAACGGTTGCAGGTGCCATTGCATATAGCTTGCTTGTTAACCCCATGATCCGTGGTAAATTAACCTCTCGGACAGGGCGCTCGATTGTTTTTATCGTAGCTTGTGCCACTTCTTCAGCTGTTAATAAAAATCTCCCTAAAGACTCGCGATAGCCACTTTCATCACTCGCCTTGTCTAAAAATGGTGTATCGATTGGACCTGGATGTATCGCTGTGACTTTAACGTTATACGGAGCCAGTTCCATGCGAAGCCCATTCGTAAAGCCGACAATCGCATGCTTTGTAGCAGCATAAACACTAGCCTTAGGTGTCGCTACCTTTCCTGCCTGTGAGCCGATAAAGATGAGCTGACCTTGTTGACGTTGTATCATAGGCGCTGCTAAACGTTTTGCTAAATATATCGGTACACTGACATTTAGCTCTACCATTTGTCTAATAGCTTCATCTGATAAGTCAGGTGCAATGCCAAACTTACCTACTCCGGCAGATAAAATAACTACATCAAGAGGCGGTAGCTGTGCACATACTTCATCTACTGTAGCTAAATTAGTTAAGTCTGCTTGAATCACGTTTGCACCAACGCGTTCTAATGCTTTCAATGCCACTGTATTGCGTCCTGTTGCATAAACCGTATGACCTTGTGCTACTAATAATTCTGTAATTTTCAATCCTACACCACTTGTTGCACCTGTAACGAAGATAGTCTTTTTATTCATGTTCATATTTAAACCTACTCCCTGTGAAATAAATAGATACCTTCTTCCGTTTTTGTAGATGTAATGAAATTGTTGGCCTCTAAGTAATCTAAATAACCTAGCGTTTTGGACAACGTCAGACCAAGCTGACGCTGAAAAAGCGCTGGGTAAAAGCGCTTCGTTACTTGTACAGCGGTTAATGATTCGTCACCAAATAATTCGCAAACCTTCAAGGATTGCTGATGCTGGCGTTCTAGTCGTTTATTAATTAAATCAGGAATATTCTCTAGCTCAGCACCATGTCCTGTATACATCTTTTTTACGGGTAATCGACGTAAAATTTCTAGCGATTCATTATATTGTAGTAATGATTTAGTACGTCCTAATGTACGGTCTAGTGGTGGCTCAATTAATGGGTTTGGTGTAATTTTTTCAAGCAATAAATCTCCACCTATTACTTGATGAGTTTTTTCATCCCAGTAGATTAAATGGCTTTGCGCGTGTCCTAATGTTTCAATAGCCTTTAGTCCAGGATGTCCTGGCACTTCATCCCCATCGTTAAGAATTTGTGTTAATGGTCTTTCACCCACAAGCTCTATTTCACGGCGGACATGTACACTCGGCTGGATATATTGTTGAGGAACTCCGTGCTCAAATAAGCGCTCACTGTAAAACTGCACATGGTAACGTAAAAAATCCTCGTCATGACGAAGCCATTTATCGTTATAGGCATGCCCTAAAATTTCTGCGTTTGGAAAGGCATCCACCCAACCTGCATGATCTGGATGATGATGGGTTAACACAACCTGTTCAATATCTCGCATGTCAAAGCCTGCTGCTCGAATACCCCATTTAAGCGCATCATAGGCTTCCATTGTTTTTGGACCAACATCAAAAATTGTCAATGCATCGCCTTTTACAACAAATGCATTCACATCTCCTACGTCATAGGGTGTTGGTATTTCTATTTTGTATATAGACAAAAGCTGTTTCCCCCTTTTATGCAACTAGTGAATACCGATTCATTCTATTTTACAAGTTTTTCTTCTTTTCGTCACCCTTCAGTTGACAGGTTGACGTATTATCAATATAATTTTGAATAATCTAATTATTTTTGTGCGTTGATGAAGCCAAGTACGTAATTGGTGAAGGTGTTTTAGAGAGTGTTACATTTGCTGAAAGTAACATCACCCGCTCCCATTACCGAACCTACTTCTGAGCAGTTATGAAAACATAACCGTTTCCCTTGCGATAAAAGGGCTATGAGTTGTGCCAATTGGCAAACAAAGGTGGTACCGCGGAAACAACAGCGTTTTCGTCCTTCTTTATAAGGACGAAAGCGCTTTTTTATCTTCATTCAGCAAATGTTTTGGTGGCGTCAGCTACAAATGTTTTAGTGGCGAAAGCGTAGCGACAGGTACAGATCTTTTCTGTGCGTAAGCGTAGCGACAGCTGAATGAAGATAAAGCCTCCGGGGGATGTCACGGATTTTCAAAGGAATGAATTGTGCTAGCACAATTCAAAATCCGGAAGCATTGTTTATCTGCGCGAAAGCGAAGCGTCAGCTACAATTACGCCAAGGCGAAATTGAATTTGAACTGGAGGTTTTATCATGAAAAAAATACTATTTATTGGTGCAGGCTCTATGGCTGAGGCATTGATTCAAGGCTGGATTAAACAAAAAGTATTTACAGCACAAGAAATTTACGTCACCAATCGCTCAGACAAAGATCGCTTACATTTTTTACACAACACATATGGTGTAAATTGCAATATTGAACATGATATTTATCAGCAGGCTGATTTAATCATTTTAGCGATGAAGCCTAAAGATGCCATTGCAGCGATGCGTGAGTTAAAGCCTAAAATTACAGAGCAATCAGCCGTTCTTTCTATTTTAGCTGGTATTGCTATTTCTACTATTATAGAACATTTAGGTGCTCGTCCAGTCGCACGCGTTATGCCTAACACTTCTGCCACAATCGGGATGTCTGCAAGTGGGATTGCCTTTAATGACAAAGTGACAGCAGAACAGCGCTCCATTTTCTTACAACTGTTAGAGGCGGTTGGTTCAGTTATTGAGGTGAATGAGGATCAATTACATGCAGTAACGGCTCTTTCAGGGAGTGGCCCAGCTTATATTTATTATTTAATGGAGGCATTTGAACGTGTTGGTACAAAGGTCGGTCTCTCGAAGGATACAGTACGACTATTAATGACGCAAACACTTGCTGGTACTGCGGAAATGCTGAAACAATCCGTCGATGAACCTAATGTCTTACGCCGTAAAGTCACAAGTCCAGGTGGTACAACAGAAGCTGGAATTAAAGCTCTTGAACAATATCAATTTAATGAAGCCATTGAAGCATGTATTAAAGAGGCTGAAGCTCGATCTCGATCACTTGCAAATAGTAAATAATGGGTGCAAAATAAAGTGAAACTTTAAACAGTGGGGGTTTTATTCATCCCCCACTGTTTATTAGTTGACCGAATCGGGCTTTTACGGGCAGTTTATCTCCCATCTAACTTCTTTGCTTTTGCCAAAATTTTGAGGTGGGAGTATTACTGCCCGTTAATGCGGGATAAAGTATATCACTAAGGATTAGGGGGCTTTATATTGGCTAAATTATTTGAACCTTATCAATTACAAAATATCTCTTTAAAAAATCGTGTTGTGATGGCACCGATGTGTATGTACTCTGCGCAGGATGATGGACTTGTCACACCATTCCACCAAGTACATTATGCAACTCGGGCTGCTGGTCAAGTTGGTTTAATCATCGTCGAAGCTACTGGTGTTGTACCAGAGGGTCGTATATCTAGTAACGATCTCGGAATTTGGGATGACGCTCATATAGAAGGTTTAAGCCAGTTAGTTCAAGGAATGAAGGCATACGGAGCAAAAACCGGCATACAGCTTGCACACGCTGGGCGTAAAGCAACTGTAGATGGAGAAATATTTGCGCCATCAGCCATCGCATTTAGCGATGCTTTTAAAACGCCAACTGAAATGACATTAGAAGACATTGAATATGTTGTAGAAGCATTTAAGCAAGCAGCTATTCGAGCAACTAAAGCAGGCTTCGATGTTCTAGAAATCCATGGAGCACATGGCTATTTAATTAGTGAATTTTTATCACCCGCAACGAATAAACGCAATGATCAATATGGTGGCTCTCAAGAAAATCGTTATCGATTATTACGTCAAGTCATCGATACTATTCGTAGTGTTTGGGAAGGCCCTTTACTTGTGCGTGTTTCCGCTGAAGACTACGCAGAAAACGGTACAACAATGGATGATTTTATCGTCTTCAGTCGTTGGATGAAATCACAGGGTATCGATTTAGTGGATGTTTCTACAGGTGGTGTCGTGCAAGCACATATTAATGTTTTTCCAGGCTACCAAGTAACTCATGCTGAAGCGATTAAGCATGGTGCTAATATTCCAACTGGAGCAGTCGGCCTTATTACGACAGCCATTCAAGCAGAGGAAATTTTACAAAATAATCGCGCTGACTTAATCTTCCTAGCGCGTGTTCTTCTACGCGAGCCATATTGGCCACTTCATGCTGCTAAGGATTTAGGAGAAGAAGTTACACCTCCAGTGCAATACGTACGCGGTTGGTAAAAAATAGCGGTATATCGGCTATTCACCAAAATATAAAAAACAGCTTGTTGATTTATGTTAACAAGCTGTTTTCATTTCAATAAAGAGGGTTTGGTTTAATTTCTACATAAATTGCCTTCACTAACATCTCTGCATCATCTGCAGTTACGACTTCTCCATTGACGATGGCGAAGATCCTTATCGGAAATTAATAAAAAATAGCTCACTGACATTGTACTATATATATCACTTGATTTTTTACGACTGGAAGATTAAATACACAACTGTTGTTTCTTGCCATTTCCATAAATCATCTTTAAACAATCTGAAAACAAAACCTTCAATCTAATTCACACGAGAAAATAAATCCGTAATAATCGATTCATCTTCACATGTATTTTTAAATGAAATAGCAAACTTCTCTAATGTTTTTTTATCAGAGGAATAAGCACAAAACATACTGGCTTTGGAATCAAAATTAACAATACCTTTTAATTCGGGCATTTTTTCTTCAAGAAAGACAATCGCCAAAGATCCCCAATCATAACCTCCTCCTTTAAATCTCTCATCAAGTGATTAAATCTAAAAAGTAATCTTCTTTTTTATACTTTGTAAAAACGGATAGAACATGTTCTTCTTGTAAGTTTAAATCTAAAGTTTTATTAAAAAAATCCGTTGGTAAACATAATACAAGTGTTAATTTATCTCCATCTGGATTTAATGGCCAATCAATACTTTCAGGCAAGAAGCTATATCCGCCAAGTCGAGCTACATTGGATTCATTTTCCACGCCTTTAAAAATAACTTCAATCGACATTTTTTTAATACCACCCTCATTAATAACTTTATAGTCATTTTTCCCTTATTGATATACAGCTGTTTTTCCCGACAATAAATACCTAACTCACTTTACCAAACTTGTTTACCGTTAGTCGATCCAACACATATGCCTATATTACTACTAGCGATACCATAAATTACCTACATTGTAGTTTTATCAAAAGTGAGTATCTGAATCAAAAACCTAAGTTTCAATCCTTCTATCAATGAAAATACATTCGAAAACATTAGTATTACAACTATATAGCTACCCTTACTTCTTATCAAAATAATTAGCTCGCTTTTACTTACCTGTGTACATTTCCGATACAGAAGAAAAACGAAAAAACATATGCAAAAGAAGGATTTCGAACACCTTCTTGCATATGTTTATATAGCGATAACTCTTCTTCAACTAACAAACCAACTGTTCTTCGATTCTACAAACCTCAAATCCTCGCCAAACTCAAATATGTCAACTATATCTTTTATTGCAGCTGGTTTCAAAATTTCGATTTATATGCTAAATGTTCTATCCCCATCGATAGCTACATTGTTGAAGGATAAACATTTAATGCATGCCATTACACATAATCTGTGTATCGGCAAATACAAACCATGGATAAATGAATTAATTGGAGAATAATCAATTGAGTTATTGAGTGATAAAGTTTAAAAAATCGAAGAAGAGAATAACTAATCAGTTAGAGGAATTAGAATCTAGTAAGAGATAGCAAAACTATGATAATAATAGAAGAAATGGTATAATTAAAGTGTAACAGAATATAGGTATTTAAGGGTGATTGGCGGTCTTCTCTACTACTCCTAATTCAAATTTTGCTATTTAGTTCTAGGAGAGAAAGGAGGGATTGCTTATGACAACATATGAAGCATTAAGCATAGCTATTGGTCTTGGTACTTTAATTATAGCTATCCTTGCATTGTCATATACTTTTTCACAAAAAAAGTAAAAGCACCCTTTAAAACCTAAGCAGGGTTAAAGTGCTTTTACTTTCGTCTTGCCAATCGCTCTTAAAGCGTTTGTTTTGTTACTTGACCGTATGGTGTTACCGCACCATACGGTCTTTTTCTTACCCCTATTATACCACATCGCTTTTATTTCTCAAGAATTTATACCCCTATTACCCAGTATCTTATGTACACAAAAGAACACAAATTAAACCAACAAAGTGTGTGTATATTAATTCTATTAGAACAAAAATGAAAGTACACAAAAGCACACTTTGTATTCAAGCACTCTACCTTGAAGTGCTAGGAAAAAGTTTTCATGTTTGAAACTTATTGTGTCACCAGAAATTGAGAGTTCTATTAAAACCAAATCTTCATCATCTGGAGATTCTTCGTATGGGTTTAAAATCCCCTCAATTTTGAAGAAATAATATCAATATATTCTGTATATTCCAAAGGGATTGGTCTATCTTTCATCTATCTCATTAAATTCACTCTTTTTAAGAGAAAAACCAATGTTAGAGAACAACTCAACAGATTTTTTTATCCATTCTGAAACACTCCACAATAACCAAAAGTATTGCGGTATATTCTACTATCCTCTGTATCCTCATTGAACCTCCAATACTAAATAACAGCATTTCTATTTGTTCTTGGCTTTCCTCTCTTTCCAATAATGTTGATACTCACCATCACTATCACCATGAAATTGTGGTATTTCTTTTCTTGCCTCATACATAAAAATCATCACCTTTATGTACAAATTGTTTTTCCTATAGGATTTTGGCCAATATTTAATTTATATATTAGTAAGTTGGTTGATCGGTTGGTAAATAGTTTCATCCATAATTTTCAGCAATTTCTTTTTATTTCTAACGAGTCATAAGTACTACAGAAAGTTAAATGACTATTTACGCGGTTGCCACATTTTGGGTTATAAGATGATCTATAGAAGTGTTTTTCCATTTTTAAGGGAGTTGATTATGTTACGTACTGGTATCTTGTTTTTAATTTTGGGGTTAGGGGCGTTCATACTGCCGCAATTCGGTATGCAATTCAAATTATTTACCGTTTTTGGCAAAATTTTTGGCGGAGGCGAAACTTTGTTGAAATTGCTATTGCAGGTATCGGTGCCGTCCTAGTAGGCATTCATTTATTTAAAGGAAATAAGGACAAGTCGTCCGCAGCGTAAGAACACAGATTTGGGAGGAAGCTATTTTTGAAATCATTGATTGCAAAACTATTAAAATCAGTAACTGTTATGACTCTTATTATTATGGCGTGTGCGGTTCCCGCATACGCCGAAGAAGAGCTAAATTGGGTAGAAGGTGGACAGAAAGTCGACGTGGGAACTAATTTAGCGGAACTTCAATTAGGCAGCGATTTTATTTTTCTTGATGCCGAAAATACGAAAAAGTACATAACGCAGAGCGGAATGGAACCGAACGGGGAAGAAATCGGTGTGGTTTTCCCAAAGGATGAAAAACAGAATTGGGCCGTTTATTTCGAATATACGGAATCTGGACATATAAAAGACGACGAAAAAAAGGATATCGATGCTGACGCTTTGCTGGAAAGCTACAAAAAAGGCACGGAAGAAATGAATAAGGATTTAAGTCCTGAAAATCAGTTATTCGTTGATAAATGGGATATTGCTCCGTTCTACGACAACGCCTTACACAGTTTGTCATGGTCTTTATTGGCACATGATAATCAGAACAACGGTGTTATTAACTACAATGTGCGACTTCTATCGCGCGAAGGCTATATCTCGGCGATACTCGTCTCAGCTCCGGCGAATTTGCAGGCCGATCATATGGTGTTTAACAACAAGATCCTAAAGCAGTTTAACTTAAAGCAAGGTCAGCGCTATGAGGATTTTGACAAAAAAACCGATAAGGTAGCTGAATTCGGCTTAACTGGATTAATTCTCGGAGGCGCGGGTCTAGCCGTTGCCAAAAAAGCGGGCATACTTGCTGTGCTCATCCCTCTATTGAAGAAGTTTGGGATCGTGCTTGTGCTGGCTGTAGGCGCAATTTGGGGCTTTATTCGCAAAAAACTCGGATTGAAGAAAGAGCAGTCGGAGCAACCAGCACAATCTGAGCAACCGGAACAGTCGGAGCAACCGGCTCAGGACCAGACGAGTGACAGCAGCAAGGTTAATTTGTAAGAGTAATAACCGCTAAACGTTTCGCGGAGTGGTTATTGAATTGTTCCAAATAAGAATAATCAAAGCCCTTCCTAATCACAAGATAGCCGAGTGATTAGGAAGGGCTTTGATTATCGTTTATTTATTTAAAGAAGCGCCTTATAAAATAAGCTGCACAAGCACGGTTGCGATATTGTTTACAGCCATAGCACAGTACAAAATACCCTAAGTATGCAAATCCAATCCAAAATGTTTAAGGTGTAAATAAAATTATGAAATCACCACTATCATTTTCATTACCACACATAAAATAATTACCATAAATAGTTTTATATTTCCACAGTAGTTATAACATTGTTTTTTCCAGTTTAATAAAATTACAATTGTTATAGCCAAGTTGCACTAAGCCTCTAGGTTACTAATATTACAAATTCTTTTTTAAACACACTAAAAACTCAATCATTCCATCTTCTATTTTGGCCGTTGCACTTCCACCTAATTTTTCTGCTAGCAGCTTGACGATAGCTAGCCCTAGACCAGTGCTTTTACGTCTGGAATTGTCTGTTGTATAAAATCGATCAAAGAGCTGGTTAGGATTTAGTTGAATATTTTCGTCAATCGGATTTTGAAAATAGATATATGCATGTTCCTCTTCTAGCCACATCTTGATAGTTACATCACCTTGCGCATGCATGATACTATTTCGTACTAAGTTTTGCACAATGCGTAAAAGCATTTCTTCGTCAGAGTTAATAATGAGCGGCTCAAAATTAGGCAAGTTGACGGCTATTCCTTTTTGTTCAAATTGTGCAAAGGAACCAGCAATCTCTTCAAATACTATATTTGATATATTAATACGATCTTTTTTGGGTTGATCTTCATTACTATGCAAATAGGAATATTCAAAAAATATTTCTAATAATTGCTCTAGTCTTCCAACATGTTGTTGTGCGACTTCAAGCTTTGCAAGCTGCTTTTCTGTTAAGGATTCTTTTAAAAGCATTTGTTGATAGCCCTTTATCGCAGTTAGCGGCGTACGAAAATCATGAGAAATGTTTGAAATCATTTCCTTGTAGTATTTTTCTTCCCGTTTAATATACGACTTTGATTTTTGTGATTCTATTAATATGCGATTTATATTTGCCACTAGTTGATTTATTTCTTTGTTTAATAGCTCTACGCTAATTGGTTGCGTATATTGCTCATGTAGACGTTGTGACAATTGTACGTTCATCAATCGTAGTTGCCTTTGTATATAAAAAATATAGAACAGTAATCCTACAATGACTACAATTGCCACAATCCACATTCCCTACATCCCCTTACCTGATTTCTGCTTTTCTAAATATCATGAATGTTAAATATATAATTACTACTATAAAGATGACACAAATGGAAACGGCCGAAATTATATCACCTTTACTCATGCTTAAATTAAGCGTAATATACTCCGCTGAATATGGTGTGAAGGATAATACTATATCTATAATCTCAAATGAATCTTGGAAACTCGCTACCTGCCCAAAGAACATGGACATCATGTAATACGCAGCTACTACAAGCACCGATTTTCTTAAGGCAAAAGCAAGTAAAATACAAGTCGTTAACTGGGCAAGATAGACCATTGTCATCGTGCTCATTATTGTTAAATATTGGCCAAAACTACCACTAGTAGGCAAAGTTAGAATGCTTAAAAAACCTGCTGCTTTCCCACCCATGCTAAACGTGCTGTCCATTGATAAACCAATTATAGTCACGATGATATACGGACTTACAAGAACAATAAGTAATATCCAGAAAACAATCGCTTTACTTATGACAATTTGGATTCTTGCAAACCCGCTTATAATAGGATGATGGATATTTTTTGTATCAAAGTCTGAACAAATAAGTGTAGTGGCAAGTACTGCGCCTACTATTGACATCGTATTCATATCAGATAATAAAAATCCAACGTTACTGATGCTTTCATTTAGTGAGTTATTGCCGATCCCATAGGCAATACTAAACATTGCTATTGCAGAACATGTTGTAAGAGCCAGTAAGACCCAAAACATTTTGGATTTAGTTGTTTTATAGAGGTAAGCACGTACTAAATTAAACATGTCGCTCACCTCCAATTAACGTAAGGAAGTAGTTCTCTAATGTATCTCCTTGTAGACTAAATTCCGTAAGTGTTACCCCATTTTCAAATAATGCGGTTGATACATCTCCAAGATCTTCTAAGAAATCGTACAATTTAATCGTTTTATTTGGCATGACTTGAAAGTTTTGTGTTTTAAGAATTGTCTCTAATACATGTGCACATTGTTCGGGAGCTGTACAACCAATGCGAATATAATGTCTACATTCTTCGTCGAGCCGTTGTTGAGTCATTTGTTTCATAATTTTCCCTTTATGAATAATGATATAATCAGTTGTTGTTTGATAAAGTTCTGGTAAATTATGACTCGAAATTAAAATCGTCATCTGTCGCTCTTCACAAAGACGTGTTAAAAGCTGACGAATTTCTACAACACCTATAGGATCTAACCCATTCACTGGCTCATCTAAAATCAATAGCTCTGGGTTAGTTAATAACGCAATGGCAATGCCTAAACGTTGTTTCATGCCTAGTGAAAAATGCTTAGCTTTCTTATTGTTTGTACTCGTCAATCCAACCAATTGCAATATCTCATCCTCAAGCTCCTCATTCGGAATCCCTCGCATTAAACGATGATATTTAAGGTTACCTTTTGCAGTCATATCAGGACTAATCGCTGGTTGTTCAATCATGCTGGCAATACGTTTTCGTTGCTGCTGTATTTCCTTTCCAGATGATTTTCCAAATAACTCAAATGAACCTTCTGTTTGAAAACTAATCCCTGAAATAATCTTCATTAAGGTTGATTTTCCCGCACCATTTTCACCAATAAGCCCATAAATACGTCCTTCTTTTAATTCGATTGATACGTCGTGAAGTACTGTTTGCTTTTTATATGTTTTCGTTAATTGATTCGTTTTTAATATGGTTTCACCCATAGTAAGCACCTCCCTTCATATTCATAGATTACTCATGAAAGGTATAGATAAAGTAAAGATGGCGTATAGTTACGGATAATTTATGGACGTAAACGATATCCAAGTCCTCGAAGCGTCTCGATATAATCCGCTTGTGGATTTTTTGTCTTTAATTTATGTCGAAGATTACTAATATGGATTTTAATAATATGTTCATCCCCTAAATATTCTTCCTGCCAAATGGATTCATATAAATTTGCTTTCGTGAATACTTTCTCTTGATTTATCATAAACAGTTCAAGCAGTAAATATTCCTTTGCAGTTAGCAAGACCTCTTCACCACTCACTGTAACTCGCTTAGCGACATCATCCAGTACTATATCCTTGTATTGCAGCTGTTTCATGGGTGTAGCTTGTTTTTTAACACGACGTAATATGGATTCAATACGGGCAAGAACCTCACCAAGGTCAAAAGGTTTTGTAATATAATCGTCCGCCCCTAAACGAAGCAAATCAATTTTTGTTGACACTAAATCTTTAGCTGAAATCATAACAACAGGTACATCCGAAATAGCGCGAATTTCTTTTAGTAATTCATCCCCACTTTTATAGGGAAGCATAATATCAAGAAGCACTATATCAAACTCATTTTGCAGAAATGCCCGGTGACCTTCTATACCATCCATCACACTTGTCACCTGATAATCTGCTTGCTCAAACAATTCTGTTAACATTGCATTTACATCTTCATGATCCTCAACCATTAAAATTCTCAATACAATCACACCTTTGTTAAAATATTCCTATTAATATTATATAAAAATTTTTGTCGTTCAACAAAGATTTTTAATAGCTATCACCATAATGTGGGTTGATTTCCGTTCCGACTGGGCGCTTTCCTGGGGGCGTCCGATGAGCCGCCCAGTCTCCACTCCAATCAACTTACATAGCATAGGTTTTACTAACGACTTCTCTACTTTTGATATGAACCATTAATATTGCTATGAAATCGATAAGTAATTCTCGGGAGGTTGACAATAATTTTATAAATAATCCCTCGTCTGAAATAAACATAATAGCTCTTCTGGAATTTTTACTGAATCCTTATAAAAAAGATATACAGGAACACTTGGCAAAGCTAATTCATCGAAGGGAACGATATTAAACCGACCTTCCATGCGCTCTCTTCTCACAATCATCCGTGGCAAAAATGACATCCCTAATCCATCTTTTATCAAGCGCTTTACCACATAGGATTGGGATATGGACACTTGCTTGGTCACTACATATTTTTCCTGTAGTTTATGTAATAAATCCTCCCAAATAGTTGGATGATGGTGTGTAAATAAAGTGTAGGTTTGAAATAATTCCTCATAATCAATATAAGCCCCTGTCTCATCATCGGAAGCATCCAGTGGAATAACCAATTCTAAAGGACTCTCTACAAGAAGCTCTTGGTGCCAATGGCGGTAACGCGTTGGGAATAAGGAAATACCAATATGAGCCTTATCACTATTTATTAAATCTTCAATTTTTGCTGAATCCTCCACTAGAATCGATATTTCAATGGCAGGATTTTCATTGATAAACTGATAGATAACATGGGGCAATATTGTTTCCACCATTAACGGGGTCATTGCAATAATTAGCTTTTCTTCAATTCCCTTTGTTGCTAACTGGAAACGTTCTATACTTTTTTCCCATTGATGAATGATTTGCTGAGCTTCTATTAGAAAAAGCTGCCCTGCCTCCGTTAATTGCACACGATTTTTTTCACGTTTAAACAATTTTACATTCAAGAAATGTTCCAACTGATGAATATGAACCGTGATACTTGGCTGTGATAAATGTAATTCTTCTGCGGCTACTCGAAAATTACAAGATTTAGCGGCTACTACAAAAGACTGTATCCATTTATAATCCACACTCTCACCTCTTTCATTAATATTGTTAATCAACTTCATTAACTATATTTAATTTACTAAATTATCCAACAATAATAAACTAAAATTAGATCGATTACTTTTATATAAAGGGGAGAATCGTATGTTAGCTAAATTAAGTAAGCAATTTCGTACTTTTGCAAAAGATGAATGTGAAAACTCAAGTCCACTGTATGAACATTTAGCAAATAAGATTGCCGATGATGATGAAATACTAAAAGTTGCCGCATTTATACCTCAAGGACAACCTGTACCTAATTTATTATTAGCTGGGGTTCAGTATTTGCTGTCATCATCTAAAGACGAATTAGTTAATTTTTATCCATCTTTAACAACAACACCAAAAGCAATAAGTGAAGTGTACCCTGTTTTTAAAGCATTCATCTTATCTCATTCAGAAGAATTGAAGATTTTATTTCAAGAAAAACTTGTCCAAACTAATGAAATTCGCCGTTGTTCTTACCTTTATCCGATGATGACAGAAATTTATGAACGCCACCAAAAACCATTAGCCTTAATAGAAATCGGTGCAAGTGCCGGGCTTCAGCTTGGAATGGATCAATATAATTACTGCTATAATCAACAGCTTCACATAAACAATTCAAATAGTGCTTTCGTTTTGTCCTCAGAAAATCGAGGACAACCGCTTCCAGCTTCCATTACAAACGCTCCAGTTGTTTGTAAGCGAGTTGGCATCGATTTAAATCCTATTGACATTCATACTGAGGAAGAACTCCAATGGCTCCATGCATTAATTTGGCCAGAGCATGAAGAGCGAAGACTTTTGTTAAATCTAGCACTCCCGATTTTAAAAGGGCTCGATTTACAGCTAATAAAAGGAGATGCCATTAAACTTATAAAAGATATTAGTAGAGATATTAATCAAGATGCGATGTTAGTTGTTTATCATACACATGTGGCCAATCAAATCCCAATGGAATTACGCCTTGAACTAATTGAACAGTTAAAAGAGATCAGCATGGAACGACCTCTTTACCATTGTTATAACAATTTATTTGATATGCAACTACATCAAGATTTTATTGATCAAGGAGAAATAACATCAATCCGTAGTATGGAACGTCCTGATGGTCATGCGCGGTGGTTTAAGTGGTCAAACCAAAACTAAACGTTAACACGAAAAAACGCTGCATAAGATTTCCTCTCATGCAGCGTTTAAATTTTATTTAGTATTCTCTAAAAATCATATTCCGCATCTTTTTTAGATCGAATTTCTGCAAATGCATCGGCTACCATCATTGTATCTTCAGCTAAACGGTCAAGGCGGAACAGAACATCATCATTCACAATTTCCTTCCGTAAAAAATCCTTTTCTTCTATAAAAACATATGTTGGGACGATGTGGGCCTTCATGTAAGCGAGAATGGGCTTTAACTGCTGCTCAATCATTAGATAGTGTTTCGATGTACCTGCGGTGACAACTATACTCACCACTTTATCGCGAAAGGCATTGACAGGTAGTAAGTCAAAAATATTTTTCAGCGTTGCCGGAATCGAAGCTTGAAATGTTGGTGTTCCAATGACAATCGCATCTGCAGCCATAATTGTTTCGGTCACAAATTTTGTATCCCCATCATATTCAAAATAATTTCGTCCATCACTAAATTCCATATTATATTCAGCAAGATCTAATAACGTTACTTCATGCTCTGGATATTTATCTTGTAAAATTCCAACCACTTTACTGATGGCTGTTTTTGTTTTTGAGCCAACAATTGAACCAGCTAGTGCAACAATTTTCATGCTGAACACTCCTTATTTTGCTGTATATTTTTTGATTGCAGGTAGTATATCGTTCCCTATAATTTCAATATTTTTCATTAATTTATCGAATGGCACACCGCCGAAATCAATTTGTGCCATAAATCGCTGCATGCCATAGAGTTCGTATTGATACAGTAATTTTTCAATAATTTGCTCCTTACTGCCGACCATTAAGGCATCTCGTGTATCTGGCGCTTGTGCAAATTGTTGCTTTGGATAACCCGCGCCACGAATTGCTTGGGATCCCACATCTAAATGGGGATACATCCCTTGTAGTGCCTCTTGCGTCGTATCAGCAACATAGAATAGGCTAGTTGTAGCAATCGGTAACTCTTGCGGATCAAAGCCACTTCGCTCCGCTGCTTCTCGGTAGGCATCTACTGACGGCTTAAAGTTAACTGCAGGACCACCTAATGTCGTTAGCATCATCGGAATGCCCATATAGCCTGCTTTAATGGCACTAGCAGGTGGTCCACCGACAGCTCGCCAAATTGGCAATGACCCATTTTTAGGTTGTGGCAAAACTTGCGCATTGTGAAGTGGTGCACGGAATTGTCCTTCCCAAGTGACCAGTTCGTTGTCATTTATTTTTTTCAGTAACTCTAATTTTTCTTCAAAAATTTCTTCGTAATCCTTTAAATCAACGCCTAGTAATTGATATGCACCAACTCGAGAACCACGCCCAGCGACTATTTCTGCACGTCCATCTGAAATTAAATCGATCGTCGCAAAATCTTCATATACACGTACTGGATCAGAGACACTTAGTACTGTCGCGGAGCTCGCTAATTTGATTTTTGATGTAGCTTGTGCGATTGCTCCTAAAACAACTGTGTGTGCCTGTGTCGTAAAGTACGATTGATGACTTTCGCCAACAGCAAAGACATCAATACCTGCTTGTTCAGCTAGCTGACTTGCTTCAATTAGCTCTTGGATTCGTTGCTGAGCTGAAATACGTTCACCTGTTAATGGATTTGGAATATGATCCCCTAATGAATACAAGCCAAATTCAATGCCTTTCGATTGATCAATACGATATTTTTCCATGATTAATATCTCTCCTTAATCTAGTGGCTCTAAAATAGCTTCGATTTCTGCGCGTCTTTCTTCTAAAAATGGTGGAAGATCAAGTTCTTTTCCTAGATCCTCTATTGCTGAATCAACTGTAAACCCAGGGCCATCTGTTGCCATTTCAAATAAAATCCCATTACGATCTCTGAAATAAAGACTTTGGAAATAATAACGGTCCACAATGCCAGTACTTTCAAAGCCCCGTTCGTTAATTTTGATATCCCACTGTTGCAATTCCTCCACTGTTCCGACACGTAGTGCAAGATGATGAATACTACCACGACCAGGTTTCTCACTTGGCCCTTCTAATTCTTTAACGACGATTTCTCCAAGTACTTCACCAGGAATGGATTGCAATACTGCTTCTTTTTCACTTTCTTCAACAGCTGTGTAGTTAAATAATTCTTTTAATAAGTTTACTGTCCGTTGCAAGTAACGCACTGTCATTTCAACTGTACCCATCCCTAAAATACGATGTTCTGCAGGGATATCAGAGCCTTCCCACGGTTGCCAATGAGCGGGTGTTGCGTGATCATGATTGTTTAAAAGCACCATTCGTAACCCTTCATGATCCTCAAAAAATAAAGCATCTTTCCCTGCGTAAGTTGTAATTTCACTATGTTCAACCTCTAATTCTTGAAAACGGTTTTTCCAATATTGCAGACTGTCATAGCTTGGCACTAGTAGTCCAATACGTGTAATGGCATTTGTTCCTCGAACTGTCCGTCCTGCTACAGGCATTTCAAAAAATGTTAATTCTGTACCCGGTGCTCCTGTTAAGTCTCCATAAAACAAGTGATACATGGAAGGCGAATCTTGGTTTACTGATTTCTTTACACGACGTAAGCCGAGAATTTTTGTATAAAAATCATTATTACGTTTGCCGTTTTTTGTTAGCATTGATATATGATGATGTCCACTTAATTTGTTCATGAATGTTTCCTCCTTGTTTTCACTTGACTAAGCAAGTGATATGGTAAAAAAAGTCATGCTGGCGGTAATTTTTTTTCACGACTATGCTTCTCTAATTTCGACATTAATGTATTTAAAGTTTTCATTTCTTCTTCTGTTAATACTTCTTCAAACAATGAAGATTGAAATTGTAGCTGACTTGGAGTTGCCGCATCAATCATTTGCGCGCCTTTAGCTGTTAGTGAGATTGTTTTAGTCTTCCAATTTTGCTTGCGTTCAATAAGTCCCTCTTTTTCAAGACGAGCAAGCATCCGAGACATACCACCTTGCGTCACTATCACTTTCTCTGCTAATTGGG
This sequence comes from Lysinibacillus sp. RC79, assembly GCF_041262405.1. Lineage (NCBI taxonomy): Bacteria > Bacillati > Bacillota > Bacilli > Caryophanales > Bacillaceae > Lysinibacillus > Lysinibacillus sp. RC79. Next base: position 9,897 of record NZ_JBGCCD010000011.1, on the reverse strand, counting down.
ATTGCGTTAACGGTGCATATGTCTTTATTTGTATTAGGACATCAAATTGTGCAGTCGTTAAGTCAAAGCGCTTTAAAAACTCATTGGATAGCTGGTTACTTTGATTTGTAAAGCGCATCATCCGAATCCATGTCAGTGATCCGAGCGTGTGTTTTCGCATTGCTTCCTCCTCCTCTCATTCATCACTTTACAACGCAAGTGATAAATAAGCAAGAAGAATATCTTGAATTCGAGATATTTTTCAGTGTGAAGCTCACACTATATAATGCCATGCGTCGTAATTGGATATAAATTTCCTTTAAAGGCAAAGGAAATTCTCCCTGTTTCTTCGGACACTACCATGACAAGCGCATCACTTACTTCACTTAACCCTAATGCTGCTCGATGTCTTGTGCCTAATTTCTTTTCCCCCGTATATCTCTCTGACAGTGGCAGTACATTTGCTGCTGACTCAATTAGATTTTGGCTTACCAAAACTGCGCCATCATGAAGTGGATTTCCAGGAAAAAAAATAGATTCTAATAACGAATGCGTCACTTCTGCGCCAATATGAATACCAGGCTGTATAAGAGGTGTCAGAGAATCCTCCCGTTCAATAACAATTAGTCCACCGTGTCTTCTTTTAGACATATTTTGTACGCAATGCGAAAGCTCAGGATATTTTTCAGTAAACGGGGAAAGATAGCAATTCAAATAAAATGTAGCAGCCTTCATTTCAATCGTTACAAATTTCTCTTTTATTTTTTCAAAATTCCCAAGAAGACAGTTTGTATCAGTATCCATAGCTTCTACACTTTGCTGTAATGAGTTAATGACCTGTAGAAGCTCTTCCTTTAATGTTTGTTTCATTGGTGAAAAATCGCAATTTGTTGGATCCACAAAAAAACACCCCGCTTTTTAAATTTATTATGAAAAAACTCGTATTATCTTTAGTTTCTCTAGATGGGATTTTTTTATTCGTTTTGAGTTTCATTAAGTCTACTTTCTGAAACTGAAAATGTCATTTAATGAAAAAAGTAATCTTACAAACACACAAAAAAAGACAAAATGGAATTAAAAAAACACGTGTATCCATTAGATTAACTAAAGAATACACGTGTTATCATTTAGCTTACATTTGTCCAGCACGAATTTTCTTGACAATACTGAATGTCGTATAGGCAGCGGCTGGTGCAAGTGCTACAATAAAAATAAGCCAAACCGTTAAGTTGTCCGTAGCTTTTAATGTGTCATAATTTGAGATAACAAACACAATTAGTCCTACAAGTAATAAATAGCTTAGCACATTTGGAAAAATAACAATTAAACGCAATAGTGCTGGTGGCATCTTTTGCTGATTCATATAAACCACTCCCCTTTACTAAATTATACAAAAATATACTATTAACCGCATTATAATTCTTATATATTCCAAATTTCCGTTCTACAACTATTACTACTTTGTATTTGATTTCTTGTTACTTGATAGGTTGAGACAATTTAATTTAAATTTTAAAAATAAGAGCCTTGCTACACACATTATTGTAGCAAGGCTCTTTAAAGCATTCACAAACTAATTCGGCCAAAACTTTGAACGCTTAACACTTTATCAAGATTTTTATTAATTTATTCAAAGTTAATTAGGCTTCTTTCTTTAAATACATGTATGCAAAGATACAACTACCAAATAAAAAACAATGTTGCGATTGTTTGTCTTTAGGCTAATAATGCAACATTGTTTTGTTGTTTTAGGATAATTCAACAACTGTTATCAATTAATAGTAAGACTCATTTTTAAATTAGCAACAATATGATTTAATGCATATCCACGCAATCATGATTTACAAAATCGATTTTAAAAATGATTTTACTGTTAGATAGCGTTGCTTGAACTGAATATCCTAATTGTTCAATAAGGCTTTTAACGGTAGCAAGTCCTAGCCCAGTACCTGAAAAGTTTTTGTCACGAGAGCTTTCTCCAACATAAAAGGGCTGCCATATTCTAGATATATCTGTAAGAGTGGTATCATTACTAATTTCGAACACTCCGTCTTGACCAAAGAAAATCTGAATTTCATCTCCAGAAGCATATTTGATTGCATTACTAATCATATTTTCAAATATGAAATGTACTTTATCTTGTTCAGCCGACAGCATAAATTCAGTAACTTCAGTTTTAAAATAAATATGTTTATTTCCTTGTATGTGTCGATAGTTATCCAGTATCTCATTAATCAACATAATTAAATCAAAGTTTGTTTTATTAGAATCATTTTCTTCTGTTTTGGCGAAATAAAGCATATCTGTAATTATTTTTTCCATTCTATCAACTTGCTTGTTAATGGTTGCAAGATAAGTTCCATCATCCATACCATCTTCAATTCCACTGGAATATACTCTAACTAATGCTAAAGGAGTTTTAAGCTCATGGGTTAAACCTATCATAAATTGCTTTAAGTCAATGTTCCGTTTAGATAAATCTTGTTGCGCCTTTTCAAGTGCCTTACTCATTTTATTAATACTTTTTGCAAGGTCCTCGATTTCATCTCCGGTCCGAATTTCAGCTTGTTTAAATTCCAACTCGCCAATTTCTTTTGCAACTTTTTTGAGTTCATTTAACGGTCTTGTTAGATTTCGAGATAGAAAGGCAGTAATAACAATAATCACTAAGATACTGACTATCAAAAAGAAAATGTTAAAACGATTAATAAAATAAGCTATATCAATAAAATTAGCCATAGAGGCTCCAATCATAATTAGCTGATTACCTTCTTTTGAATAATGTGCGATAAAACTGGACTTTTGTTTTCCTTGATTATAAATCTTGCCTACAATTTTATCCTCATTAACTTTTTGTAATACTTCTTCGGAAACCCAAAATTTATTAAGTGCAATATGTTCTCTTGCAAGTTGCTGTTTTAAATTTTCATTCAGGACATTAATATTATCTTTTAGAGATACTGAAAGAATAGTTACATCAAATTGATGCTCCACCAAACTCTTATCCTCAAATTCCTGATATACTGAAAAAGCATTAGTTACTTTTTGGTTCAATTGATGAAGATAATATTTGGGTAGAAAAAACTGACTTACCGCAAGTGAGATGCTAAATGTGATGATAACAACAAGAGTTATATAAATAGTTAATTTTGTTCCAATTTTTCGTTTCATTCCCTTGTACTATATCCAACTCCTCGATGTGTTTGGATAATATCCTCTCCAATTTTTTCACGTAGACGCCGAATATGTGTATCTACCGTCCGTGGATCACCCTCATAGTCCATTCCCCAAATTAAATCAAGTAGTTGATCTCTCGTTAATATTTGTCTTCTATTCTGGCTAAATATACGTAAAAGCTCGAATTCAGTCTTTGTTAAAATCAATTCATTTCCAGATCTCCATACACGTTTGCTTGAAATATCAAATGAAACATCGTTTATTCGTTGAATGGATTCCATTTGTAACAATTTTTTCGCCCGCATTAATAAAACTTTTGGATAAAATGGTTTATTTACATAATCATCAGCGCCATCAGAAAGGGCAATAAATTCATCTTCTCCTGTATCTCTAGCTGTGAGGATTAATACTTTAATTTTTTGAGTCTTCTTCATTTCGCGGCAAACTGTAATCCCATCTTTTTCTGGCATCATCCAATCCAAAATGGCCAAATCAATTTTTTTATTATAGAAAATATCAAGTGCCTCTGTACCGTTTGTAGCCGTAAATACCGTAAATCCTTCCTTTTTGAAATAACTTTGTAAAATCTTTAACATATCTAGTTCATCATCAGCGATAAGTATATTCATTATATTTATCTCCTAATTGTCATATTTACCTAAATTATACTGTTCTATAATAGCAATTAATTTTTCAGGATACATAGGATCTGTGGAATAGTGGTTTTTTTTCAAAGCATGGGCTGCTTCTTGATAATTCGCTGCAGCAAGAACATCATAATATTGATGCTTATTCCAACTCGTTCCTTCTAAAATTAATTTAGTATGGTCAATAAACGCACTTTTCAAATCTGGATAAGCTCTAAATTCAGTTTCAATTGTATAACTTTTATTATTTTTATATTCCATAGTTGGCATTTTTACTGAATTGCCTTTATAGCTACCTTTTATCCCAAATAAATTATTTGCTTTTATAGCTAATTCACTTTTGCCATAATTCGATTCTAATATAGCCTGCGCAATTGTTATACTTGGAAATACTCCTCCTGTTTGTTGCTTTAATTCTACAGCTATAGGAGCAATTTCATCTATAAAATGAATTTCTTTATTTTCTTTCTGAAATAGTCTTATAAAAAAAACAGAAAGTAAAACTAAACTAACTACTAGTATAATTATTGATACTTTGGATTTTCTATACTTGCAGATTCTTTTCATTATATAACCTCTTTTTAAATGAATTTATTACATATATTTTAAAAGAGGAATGTTACAGTCATTTGACAAAAGAATAATATTAGATGAAAAACCTTTAACTTATTTCAGCGGTTGTCCAAACATCCGCTGAAATCGCATCCATGCGATAATGGCTAACTGACCTGCATCGTGCAGGACTAAGCACAAAGCCGATTCCGGACGCAATTATGCCGCGGCATAATTGATTTCGATTAATGAATACTTTGTTCGATTATTTCTATAAAAAAGTAGTACAAACTATGGTTTGTACTACTGATAAAATATTTTTCTATACCTATGCATAAAAAGAGCAAGGTTATTTGTTCAGTCCTTTTTTCAATGCATCCCAAATCGAATTATCTACTTCTATATCTTTTCTATCCGGTAGTTCGCCATTTTCCTTAGCTTTCCAATATGCCCATTTGACTGGTTGACTTCCTAATTCAAAATCCATACCTTCCCACGTATCTTCACGAAATGCATAAAATGCCCAGTGCCAGCCATAATCATCGAAAATATCAATTAAATCCTTTATATATTGATCGGCTCCACCAACCATTCGATTAATTCCAAACTCTTCAGCCATAATCTGGTTGTTTGGTACATTGTGTTTCTCTACCCATTGTGCAACTGGTTCTAAAAAATCTTTCAATGCAGCTTTATCGAACATTTTTTCTGTTTGATCCTCGCCAACTTTTACCTTACCAGGATAAGTGTATGTGAATCCTTTTTTTCGATTTTGGCTTGTCATTTCATAAGGTTCATACATATGGAATGCATATAACACATTATCGTCATCTATTGGTTTTAAATAGTTTATTGCCCATGGAGTGGCAAATAAACCTGAGTCTAAAATAATTGGTGTATCAGCATCAACAGATCGTATAGAATCTACAATGGTTCCATAAAGTATGTTTAAATCTGCGGGAGTATTTTCTAATTTTTTGTACCATTCGTCATAATCTTTTGTCCAAAAATCATTAAATCCCGTAGCTGTTTCAGGATGTGGCTCATTAATTACGTTATATCCAGCCACTGCAGGATGATCTTTCAAACGGAAGGCAAGATCTTTCCAAAAAACCGCTGCTTGCTCATGATATTTAAAGTCTTGCCAAATACGGTCGTCATTTTCATAGTTATTAAACTGCCTCCAACGATTTCCTGGAAGACTTAGAACAGTTAGTACAACTTTTGACCCTCTTGCATATGCTGCATCCAAATCCTCTTTTAACTTTATAAAATCTTCTTCAACAATTCCCTCATATTGATCCGCATTACCGATTAAGAAATCTTTACTAGGATTAGAGTCTTTCCCGTCATTAAATAAGAAGTCTCTATCTTTTGCCCATTGAGGAATATTGGGTAGAGAGAAAAAACAAATTTAGTTGTAACGTTTTGATGCTTAGAATTTTGGCAGTACCCCTTCTTTACACTTTTAAATAAATTGCTAGTCGAGAAATGATTTTAATTTTTTATATAAATCTCTAAAATGACAACCTCCTGTAACATTAAAATGCTACAACATTTAATAAATGGTAGTTTTTTATGACAAAAATAGAGGTGACATTTGAAAGTTAATTCGAAACATACAAAAGAAAATAGATTATCAATGGTAAAATTAATCACTTCCTCGAAATTAATAAGAAGGATGTTTCAACAGAAACTTAAGTGGAAATGTGTTCTTTTCCTTATGATTTTCATTTTTCCAATCACTACTTTTTTATACGCGTCCCACTTTGAGACAAAATCATTGTCTATTACATGGACTGATATCAAAAACCCTAATATTCCAAAAGGATTTCAAAATGTAAAGATTGTGCAATTCTCTGACACACATTTTGGGCCAAATTTTTCTCATAAGCAGCAAAAAATGTTAATCGATCAAATAAATGAGATAAAACCCGACATTGTAGTCTTTACAGGTGATTTAATTGATAATTTTAGTGAGTATACTTCCGAAAGAAAATACTCACAAACTATTTTGTCCCAAATTAACGCTCCACTTGGAAAATATGCAGTGTTCGGTAATCATGACCGTGGAGGCGGAGGAGGTTATTTGTACGAACAGTATATGGAGGAAGCAGGTTTTACAGTTTTAGTTAATGAAACTATAAAAATTAGGGTAAGCAATGATGATTATATTACGCTTTCTGGTCTTGATGATTTTTTACTTGGCAAGCCAAAAGTGCAGCATACTCTTCAAAACTTACGAAAAAAGGACTTTAACATTTTGTTAGTGCATGAACCCGATGCAGTAGATGAAGTTCTTGTGTATCCGGTTGATTTTCAATTATCTGGTCATAGTCATGGAGGGCAAGTACAACTTCCATTCATTGGCCCTATTATCACTACTTCATTAGCAAGCCAATATGTTGAAGGTTTGTATCCATTACAAGGGAAAACAAAACCGTTACAGTTGTATGTAAATCGTGGTATTGGTACAACAAGAATGCCCATACGCTTTTTGAGTAAGCCAGAACTTTCTGTTTTTTTATTAAAAAATTGATGATACTCGCAAGATTTTCTTTCTGTCTATTCTAGGAGCATAAATAAGAAGCCTAATCATTTCGATTAGGCTTCGTTTTTCTCCCCCTATATTGGAAAGATATTTTAGTTATTTCATGGCTGAATAACGGGGGCTCCCTCACGATTTAGTAGCATATATCTTTTATACTCGGTTGATCCAATCTCTAATACCTTCATCTTCTTCCTCCGTTTCATTAAAAACTATAAGAACTATAAAAATCACACCCATATATAGTATTTAACCATAAAAAAAGAGCAGTAAGCTAACGTAGAAAACGTTAACTACTGCTCGTAATTATAGTCTATATAAAATAATTATGATTGTTGTTGAAACTTATTTTTAGATGGAACAAATAGAGTTAAAACAAATGCAATTATCGCTAAGATTGTCATGAAATAATAGGCATCACTTGAGCCTAAGATCGAAGCAAGTGTGCGAATACCTTCAGCCGTAGCATTTGGTGTTTCTGCTAGCAATGTTTTCGCATGGTTTGTAGTCTGTGATGTGAAAATTGTAATAACGACAGCAGATCCAATTGCACCTGCAATTTGACGTAATGTATTATTCACTGCTGTACCATGCGTTACAAGTGTCTTAGGTAAGGCATTCAAACCAGCTGTGTTCAATGGCATTGTGATAAAACTCAACCCTATACGTAGAAAAATGGTACGTATCATTAAAAAGCTATAGGTTGTTGTTTCTGTTAAATCTGTTACAACCCACATAGAAGGAATGACAAAAATCAAACCAATAATAAATAACGGCTTTGCACCAAAGCGGTCATACATTTTCCCTGTCACTGGAGACATAAAGGCATTTACAAGTGCACCCGGTAATAATAATAAACCAGCGTCTAACGCAGTAAACCCTCTTCCATTTTGCAAATACATTGGTAATAAAATCATATCCGCATACATCATCATTGTGACAATAATGTTGATGATGGATGTTAGCGTAAATAATTTATTGTTAAAAACGGATAAGTTAAGAAGTGGATCAGAAGATTTAATTTGTCGAAGACAGAATATTGCTGTAGTCATTACCCCCGCAAGTATAGTAACTATTACAACTTTATCATCCCAACCATGGCTTCCTGCATTACTAAAACCATACAAAATCAAACCAAAGCCAATTGTTGATAAAATGACGCTTATTACATCTAACTTCGTTTTTGCTGTTTCTGAAACATTAATTAAATATTTCATTGCCATAAATATAATGATCACGACAAATGGGATTATTCCAATAAATAACCAACGCCATGAATAATAATCTATAACGAAACCTGCTAATGTTGGTGCAATTGCTGGAGCAAAAATCATAGCTAGCCCAATTAAGCCCATCATACTGCCTCTTTTTTCAGGAGGAAAAATAAACATCACGATGCTCATTAGCAATGGCATAATAATTCCTGCCCCTATTGCTTGAATCATACGACCTATTAGTAAAGTCGTGAAGTTCGGAGCTACTGCACAAAAAATAGAGCCTAATAATAAAAACAGCATTGAACTTATAAATAATTGGCGTGTTGAAAAACGTTTCATTAAGTATGCAGTAATAGGGACTAGCACCCCATTTACCAACATAAAGCCAGTAGATAACCATTGAACGGTTGTAGCAGAAACGGAAAATACGCCCATTAAATTACTTAATGCAACGTTTAACAGTGTTTGATTTAGTGTAGATAAAAAACACCCTAAAATTAATACTGTTAATAGTACTTTTTTATTTATTGATTCCGACATTACATTATTCCTCTTTCCACTTGTTTTATTAACACTATGTCAATAAAATAGATAATAACACTTTTATTTTTTGATTCCTATTTACAATTTTTCAAGAAGTGTCAATTAAACAACAGATTTTAAAATACTATTAATTAAATTTGCATTTAATAGATAAAGGAGAATTAAATTGACTACACACAAAAAACAAGACCCACGATCTATTCGCTCTAAACGGGTATTTAAAGAAGCTGCCGTAGATATTTTGATTGAAAACCCTGATATTTCGAAACTTACAGTACAAAAAATAGCCCAACGTGCAGAGCTAAATCGGGCAACATTTTATTTACATTTTTTAGATATTAATGATTTATTAAAGCAAGTAGTTTATGATATTTTCGACGACTTGTTGTCGAAAATGTCTCCAACTTTACAAATTGATAATTTAAATAATCAAGAACAATTAATTACGTTTTTAGATTACTTTTATAAGCATAGAAAAATTTTAGCTGTTCTATTTGAGCACCCTGGTTTCATTAAAAAAATGCATAAGACATTAAAGGACTTGATTGTCATACAACGTAAAAGTGAAGGCGCTGATACTTCTGAAATAACGCTATCAATGGATATTCTCGCATCTTCAATACTTGGGATCATCATGTGGTGGCTCAGAAATGGGGTGCATTTTAGCTCCGAATATATAGCCAGTCAAATTATTGAATTGTATCGATAATTATTGCTAACTCGTAAAAAAAGACTCACCATAATAAAGGTATGATTTCCATTGATTGCTGTGTTCAAATCAACTTACTTTAATTAGCATGCGTTTAATCAAATTTCAGTCCAAACTTTTGATGAAGTGCCCAAAAAGCTTGTTGCGCTTATGGCTGTAACAAGCTTTATAATGTTTGCTATTAAAAATTCCAACTTATAACAGATAAAGATTGTTGCTGTCGCTTCGTTAGCACTGCGCTTTCGCACAGAAAACATTTGTTGCTGTCGCTTCGTTAGCACTACGCTTTCGCACAGAAAACATTTGTTGCTGTCGCTTCGTTAGCACTGCGCTTTTTGCACAGAAAACATTTGTTGCTGTCGCTTCGTTAGCACTACGCTTTCACACAGAAAACATTTGTTGCTGTCGCTTCGTTAGCACTGCGCTTTTTGCACAGAAAACATTTGTTGCTGTCGCTTCGTTAGCACTACGCTTTCGCACAGAAAACATTTGTTGCTGTCGCTTCGTTAGCACTGCGCTTTTTGC